>JAGPGC010000094.1 GCA_018056205.1 Candidatus Atribacteria bacterium
CATTTTGAATAAGATCAATACGATAGACTATCTTCCCGGTGTTATCCCTATCTGTAATCACTACAAAATTAATGAGATTCATTGCAATAGCATTCGACAAGGCTTCTCCCTTCGTTTTAAAAATCTTATTTTCTAATTTCATTGCCTTCTCCCTTCCTTTTTATATAGATTAACCTACTGAAATGATATTTCTATAGGAAAGAATTCCCATTTTTTTGTTCCTAAGAGACTATTTTTTAAGAGCAGATATGAGGAATAAGACCTATATTCAGGAGTATTAGGTTTTTAATAAGTTGTTGAATAGATTCACAGGTATCATTGCTTCACTCACTGAGCTCTTGCCACTTTGCACAATACCATCAGCTGGAATTCTGGCTCCAGGGTGAATTAATATCAAGTCATCTTCTTGTAACTAATCAACTATTACTTTTTGATTTATTTATTCATCGGTGAGGAGGATAGCTGTATCTGGTAAAAGTTTAGCTAATTCCCTAAGAACATCCTGGGCTTGAGAAATTGAGACCATTTCAATCCAATGTCCCAGGAGTATAATGGTTACTAACGTAGCTAATTCCCACCAGAGAGTATGACCTTACAAGCTCATCATGACTCCATTACTATAAAAAAACGAAACATTGATTACCAACTAAATGAGGATCATCATTCCCGGTGTTCTATAAACAAGTTCTCGAAATGCTCCCTGCTGAAAAACCCAACCATCGTAAAGGAAGACGATGATTCCAAAAACAGCAAGAATGTGTTTGGAACCAGGAAAGGTGGGTAATTTATATCCAAACCATTGCTGGTTCACAAAGAAGCGCTAGGATGGTGGTGATTAAGCACACCCAGAGCTTGGCCTGGAACATCTCAATGTTATGATCAGCATGCCGATCGTGATTCGTATGAAGAAAAGGGGGAAATGATTTGGTTTATTGTTTTTTAGAGAATTAATTGAGGAATGATGATGGTATTTATGATTCATGGCTAACTCATCTCCGATCATTCACGATGTGGAATTGTTACATTTTGGTAATAAACAAAAGTTGAGCGATATTATTCTTGTAAAAGGTTATAAAATCAATGGATTTATTTGATTTTTTCTCAAAAATTAATTAAAAGATGAGGTCAAATTTTTCTTAGTTTTTGCTTTAGAAGAATAAGTTACTTCACGAAATATTTTCTCAAAGATATAATTTCAACCTACTTACCCATTTGGGTATTTTAAAAGAAGAATTATATTGGTAAAAAAATCTTTTCAAATTAGTTTAAATTTGATAAAAAATTTATTATAACCTTGACAGAGAGTAGAATAAATACATAAAATAATATTTAGAAATAATTTACCATTCAATAAATAAAAGGAGGTGAAGAATTTTCTGGTTTTTAGTGACAATAGGTTGATTTTAGAAGTTTAAGCAAAGTTTTTAATATGATTGTTAGTTTTTAAGGAGGTTGAAAGACAATGAAAAAATATTTGGCGATTTTTATAGTTATTGTGGTGGGGTTATTTCTTTTTTCTGCCAGTGCTTTCTGCAAGGACCATACCGTTGCCATGGTCGTGAAGAACCTCGGTAACCCATTTATGGATGCCTGTGGTAAGGGAGCGAAAGAAGCTCTCGATGAATTGGGTGATACCCTGATTTTCCAGGGACCAGCAACTCCAACTGTGGAAGGTCAAATTGAGATCATAGAAAACCTTATTGCCCAAAAAGTCGATGCAATTTGTATTACCGCTAATGACTTTGATGCCTTGGTTCCGGTGCTCAAAAAGGCAATGGATAATGGTATCAAAGTAGTTTCTTTCGACTCAGCGGTCAATGCTGGAGGTCGGATTGTTCATGTAAACCAGGCGGATTCGGAACAAATTGGCAAGTTACAAGTACAAGCCATTGCGGAAATGATAGGATATGAAGGAGAAATTGCTATTCTCTCCGCAGGAGCGACTATGACCAATCAAAACACCTGGATAGAATTTATGAAAAAAGAACTCGAAGATCCCAAATACGAGAAAATGAAACTGGTTACCATCGTCTATGGGGATGACCTCCGTGATAAAAGTTACAATGAAGCAATGGGTCTTTTCAAATCTTATCCCAATCTCAAGGGAATTATCTCGCCCACCACGGTCGGAATCAGTGCTACTGCTAAGGCAATATATGATGCTGGGTTGGTAGGGAAAATAAAATTAACCGGTCTTGGACTTCCCAGCGAGATGGCAGAATGGATTCATAATGACACATGCACCGCCATGTTCTTATGGAATCCAATTGACCTCGGTTATCTTGCTGCCTATGTGGCTGGTCTTTTATGCCATGGAGACATAACCGGTAGTGAAGGTGAAAAATTCACTGGTGGGAAAATGGGTGAATATACCATTGTTAAGGCTGCAGATGGAGGAACCGAAGTGTTGCTTGGACCTCCTTTCCGCTTTGATAAGAGTAATATTGATGATTGGAAAGATGTCTATTAAAAAGTTTAAAAAACGGGCGGGAGCTGTTCCTGCCCGTTTATACTTTTAAGGCTGGATATAGCATTAGGAATGGTGATATGGATAATGATCGTTGTATTCTGAGATTAAAAGGAGTTTCAAAATTTTTTCCCGGTTTGAAAGCATTAGACCAGGTTGATTTTGATCTCCACTATGGAGAAATACATGCCCTGGTCGGTGAAAATGGAGCCGGTAAGTCAACCCTCATTAAAATCATTACTGGAGTTCATCAACCAGATGAGGGTGAAATCTTCTGTCAAGATCAACGAGTAATTTTTGCTAACCCCACGGTTGCCAGCCGCTATCATATAGCTGCGGTTTATCAGCAACCAGCTTCTTTCCCCCACCTTACCGTTACCGAAAATATCTTTTTAGGTCACCCCCTAATTCAACCTCAGAGTAGACGGTTACTCTGGAGAGAGATGCGCCAACAAGCAAGAGCGCTTCTTTCCTCTTTAGGAGCTGATGTGAGCCCTACAGCAGTTATGGGTTCTTTGAGCGTAGCGCAACAACAAATGGTTGAAATTGCCAAAGCTTTATCAATTAATGCTCAGATTCTTATCATGGATGAACCCACTGCAGCTCTTACCAAGCGAGAAACCGAAGATCTCTATGCCATAACCAGGAAACTACGCGATCAGGGGACATCGGTAATTTTCATATCTCACCGTTTTGAAGATATTTATGAAATAGGTGATCGGGTGACCGTACTGCGTGATGGGAAAAGCATCGGAACCTGGAAGGTAAATGACATCAGCGAGAAAGATCTTATTAAAGCCTTAGTGGGACGAGAAATTACTCAGCTTTTTCCGAAAACCAAGGTTCCTTTAAAACAAGAGCTCTTAAGAGTGGAAGGACTTTCTCGAATTGGATACTTTTCAGAGGTTTCTTTTTCACTACGAGCGGGAGAAATCTTAGGATTTAGTGGTCTGGTTGGTTCAGGAAGAACTGAGGTTGCCCAGGCTATTTTTGGAATTGCTCCGGCTGATAGGGGAAAGATATTTGTTGAAGGTAAAGAAGTTAATATTCAAAGTCCCATGGATGCTATTTCGCATGGTATTGGATACCTTCCTGAGGATCGGCTACGACAAGGTTTATTCCTTCCAATGACTATTAATGAAAATATTACCATTACTATTATTGATCAACTCAGTCAAAAGGGGTGGCTCAATCCCCCAAAGGAGCAGGAAATATCAACAAAAATGTTGAATTTGTTGAAAATCAAAGCTCCCGATGTTTTTCATTTAGTTAGTTCACTATCCGGAGGGAATCAACAAAAGGTTGTTGTAGCAAAACTTCTGGCTGCCAGGCTTAAAATTCTCATTATGGATGAACCAACTCAGGGAGTTGACGTAGGTACCAAAGCGGCTATTCATCAGATTATGTCGGACCTTGTTGCCGAAGGTTTTGGCATTATCATGATTTCTTCGGAAATGCCCGAAGTGTTGGGGATGAGTGATACAATTTTAGTGATGCATGAAGGCCGTGTCAATCGTATTTTTAGTCGTGAAGAAGCGACTCAAGAAAAACTTATGGAGGCGGCAGTTAACGTCGATCGGTCCTTCTGGAAAAAAGAAATTAGTACTGCTGTACAAAATCGCGAGTAAGAGTTAGTTATGGGTGAAAAACATGGATAATAACCAAAAATCAAAAAGTTTTGGAATGCTTATCAGATTACGGGGATTTCGAGAATTTGGAATCATCATTTTCATTATCATCATTTCCATACTGATTGGCATTCGGAATCCTCGTTTTTTAACCTGGGGGAATATCCACGATATGCTTTTAGACACAGCAATCCTTTCCATTCTGGCGGTGGGTATGACGCTGGTTTTGGTCACTGGAGGTATTGATCTTTCTTCAGAATCAGGATTGGCTCTTACCGGTATGATTGCTGGAATGATGATTAAGGGGAATCCTCATTTTTCACCTTTATTTATGCTTTTAATTGGGATGGTATTAGGAGGAATTTTTGGAGCGATAACCGGTCTAATTGTAGCGAAGGGGAAAGTATATCCGATTATTGCCACCTTAAGCATGATGTATGTATACCGGGGAATTACCTTTATTATCAGTGGAGGAAAATGGATTAATGCCTATGAAATGCCCGATTCTTTTAAAAACATGGCTACCGGTAAATTGCTGGGGTTTTCTAATCTTATAACCATTGCCATTGTTGTATACTTAGTATTTTACTTTTTTGTGAATCACACCCAAACGGGGAGAGAAATATACGCAGTGGGGAGCAATATTGAAGCAGCGCGCATTATTGGAATCAATACTGAATTTATTATTTGGTTAGTTTATACTTTATCTGGTGTGCTTTATGGATTGGCTGGTGTAATGTGGGTTGCTCGCTATGCTTCGGCACAGAATGACACCGCTTCTGGTTTTGTAATGACCATTGTCGCAGCCTGTGTTTTAGGTGGAGTGAGTATCAGCGGTGGGGTGGGAACAATATCAGGAGTCCTATTGGGGTCAATAATGATAGGGATTATAAATAACGCCCTTCCTATGATTCGGGTTTCACCTTTCTGGAAGATGGCTTTACAGGGTCTTATCATTCTGGTAGCTGTGCTGGTGAATATTCTCATCA
>JAGPGC010000095.1 GCA_018056205.1 Candidatus Atribacteria bacterium
CCATAATTCTCCTTAATTTTATAGTAAGCTAATTCTTCCTTATTTTCTCTCGTTATAAATTAGTAAAATTTTTTACAATAAAAAGTGTAATAAATTCAATATTCCTTGTTTTTTAAAATTTCTTCCCCTACTAAAAGGTGCTCTTTTTTAACATTTCTCTCTAAAGTAAAAACTGGATTGTATTCCAGGATAAAAAAAATCCCAGGAAGGTTATCTTAAATAATGGATTCTAAAAAATGGAGCTGAAGGTATCAAGATTCTTATAATCAACTTGAAGCAGAATAACAACCTGAAGAGTTTGCACTGGGATACCTCTTCTAAACTGGCGGAGAGGGTGGGATTCGAACCCACGAGACGGGTTTAAGTCCGCCTAATCGCTTAGCAGGCGACTGCCTTCAGCCTCTCGGCCACCTCTCCTTATTTTTATAATCAGCGGTCTGCAGCTTCAGAGTATACCATCATTTCATTTTTAACTCAATATTTCATTATCAAGGTCAGACAAACTCCTGTAAATAATAATTCATTCTCACTTCTATTTTTTTTGCCCACTCCAACTGTCCATTTTCGAACGAAGTTTAAGAATGGTCTGAGAAAGAATTTGAGATATCCTTGGCTCACCTACCCCCAGCACTTGTCCAATTTCTTTCAGAGTCAAGCCTTCATAATAATACAAAGAAATACAAAGCCTTTCTCGATCGGGTAATTCATCAATTTTCTTGCCTAAGAATTCAAGTAGCTCTCTATTTTCAAGAATATCTTGAGGATTGGTATCGGTCCTTTCATCGGCAATATCATCACCAAACACTCGCCCCTCTTCACCCTTTTCTTGTTCTAATGAAAAGAAAATTCCTGTGCGATTTTGTTCGATAATCCAGCTAATATCTTGAACCGATATCCCCATTTCATTCGATATTTCCTCCAAGGTTGGTTCTTCTCCTCTTTCTGATTGAAGCTGGTACCAAGTTCTCATTACTTCCTTAAATTTTCTTCTTTGGCCTCGAGTCATTGGATCCAAACTACGGAGATAATCTAATGCCGCTCCACGAATTCTGGACAAGGCGTAGGTTTCAAACTTTATCCCTTTTTCAGGCTCATAACGTTCTAAGGCTTGGATCAGACCGATAATCCCATAACCTTCTAAATCATCTCTTTCAATAAACGAGGGAAGAGTATATATAAATCGACCGAGGGCAATTTTAACTAAATAAAGATAGTGGTGAATCAATTTTTCTCGGTACTCATAATCTTTTGTTTGTAAATATAGTTTCCACAATTCATCCACATTTTCTTCTTTCTTAATGGCAGCCATTCCCCTAATAATCTCCTTTGAGCATAACCAGATGTTTTTTCAATTCCGATTGTTCCTCTTAGGAACTTATTAATTTTTATTTCAAATAAGAGGAAACCAATTTCTAAAAACATTTTTCCCCTGATTGCTAAGTTCTGGTACTTGAAATATTTTATCAAGAACTACTGCTGCCATACCTAAAGCAGCTGCTTCTTCTCCAACTTCAGCTAATACAATGTGAACGTTTTTAGTATTATAACTTAATGCCTGTCTCCTCACCATTCCTTCAATGGTATTCAAAATAAAATCACTAAAAGCCAGCAATTCTCCAGTTAATATGACTATTTCGGGATTTAAAAGATTTATTGTATTAGCAATTGCCTCCCCTATAAATCTTCCAGCTTCTTCAACTATTTGCAAAGATAGCTTGTCACCATCTTCAACAGCCTGAGAAATCATATTGATATCAATCTGGGACGTATCACCATGGCAAGCCTTGGCTAAGCTGGAAGCTGCGCCTGATTTTATAGCGTCCTGGAGTTTTCGAATTATAGCTCCTGATGATGCAACCGCTTCCAAACAACCACGGCTACCACAATTGCAATAGGGTCCATTCTCAAGTACCATCATGTGTCCTAATTCCCCTGCCGATCCCTGGCTCCCCCGGAAAAGTCTTCCTTCACTCATCATTCCAGCTCCTATTCCTGAAGATAATTCAACCATCAAAATATCGTTTTTCATTTTACCAGCTCCTAAGTGTTTTTCTGCTATAATACGACAACGGGTATCGCTTTCCAGGAAGGACGGGTAACCAAATTCACTTTCCATTATGGCCTTTAATGGAACATTTTCCCAGCCTTTCATTTGAGTAGTTAATATTGAAACTCCGGAATTTCCATCGACAATCCCCGGGTCAGCAATTCCTATTCCCAGAATTGGAGCAATCTTTACTGGCGGAGATTCAATAATCTCGTATAAAATATCTTTCATAATTTGAATAATTTCGTCTTTTCCCGATTGATTTGGTATATTTCGACGGCTTCGATAACATATTCCTAACTTTAGATCAACCCCTAAACCTAAAATTCGATTTGAATTAAAATCTAAGGTTATCACCCGACCACAGTCTCGATTAATATCCAACAATACTTTCCTTCGACCTCTTTTTGAGGTTTCATAGCCTATTTCCTTAATAATACCTTCTTTTATAAGCTCTTTGGTAACATCAGTAACACTAGCTGGCCTCATCCCAGTTAATTTATTTAGTGCAATCCTGGAAATTGGACCATCGGTTCTGACTATATTTTTTACCAGATCCTTATAATAACTTCTTATACTATTGTTTTTTTTTCTAGGCATAAGAGGTTCATCTCCAAAACAACTATACTTGCTTAATTCTAACCCAACAAAAACCATTTAAATTCATTATAATAATTCCCTATTCTTCTTTTTGATTCCAATGTTAGCAAATTTATTCTTTATATTAATTTTTCTTTCTTAATATTGTTTAGAATTAAAATATCTGGTTAAGCTTCCTATAATCTTTTTAATGCTCATAAGAAATATCCCTTTAATTATTTTTCATTATTGAGATATATTACATCAATTTAAAATAAAATAGCGATCGAAAATTATAGCAATTTAATTTTCTAAAATATTTTATTGATTTTTCTGCTGGTACCATTGAAAAACTTCCTCAATTCCTTTGCAAAGAGTAATAGTTGGTTGCCAACCTAAAAGCTCTCTGGCTTTTTTCGAAGAAAGAGAAATATGTTCAATTTCTCCTTTACGATCTTTATCGTGAACAACCGAGATTTTTTTACCAGTAATATCCTGAAGCACTTCGATTAATTGGTTAACACTGGTTTCAAGTCCGGTTCCCAGATTGTAAATATCGGCTGGGGAGTTTAATGCCCGTAAGTTCGCTGTAGTAATATCATGAACCGAAATATAATCCCGGGTTTTATTGCCGTCTCCAAAGACAATACAAGTATCATTCTTGATAATCTTATCACAAAAAATGGAAATAACTCCTGCCTCACCTCGGGGATCCTGGCGTGGGCCATAAACATTTCCATAACGCAGGATAACTCTTTCCAGATCCCACACCTGATAATAATACTCTAAATACTGCTCGACCGAAAGCTTCGCTACTCCATACGGTGAGAGAGGCTTGGTTGGGGCTTTTTCACTCACTGGGATTTGTTTCGGTATTCCATAGATAGCTCCACCCGAGGAAGCAAAAATGCATCTTTTTACCCCATATTTCCGACAGAGCTCCCAAAGGGTTATGCTGCCAATAATGTTCACTTGGGCATCAAAAATTGGTTCATCTATCGATCTTCGGAGGTTAATTTGAGCGGCATGATGATTTACTACGTCAAAAGAATAATGTTGGAAAATATATTCTAAGTCTTTTACCGAACAAACATCTATGGGATAAAATATTGCTGCTTGATTAATATTGACTTTTTTCCCCGTGGAAAGATTATCAACCACAACTACTTGATGGCCTTCTTGAAGGTAAGCATCCACAATATGAGACCCAATAAAACCTGCGCCACCGGTAACCAATATTTTCATGATTTTCTCCTATTTAAAATTGGGATTAAATGATTCTCCTTTATTAAAACCGGTATTATTTTACCTGGAATTAAAGGTAAAAATCAAAAAAAGAATTTATTCACCAAGTAAAAATATTAATCATATCTTGTTATAATACCTTAAGCATTCGAATGAGGAGGTATTATATGAAAAAATATAAAATTGCAGTAATACCTGGAGATGGTACTGGGCCAGAAGTAGTTCGAGAAGGATTAAAAGTATTGCAGGCTGCCTCGAAAAAATACAACTTTTCTTATGAAACTACTTTCTTCCCCTTTGGTGGCGAATATTATAAAAAAACTGGTGAAACTATTACTTCTTCTGATATTGAAGAACTTAAACAGCATGATGCAATTTTCTTAGGCGCTATTGGTCATCCCGACATAAAACCAGGAATTTTAGAGCAGGGAATACTCCTTAAACTTCGTTTTTCCCTGGACCAATATATTAACTTGCGCCCGGTGAAGCTTTACCCTAATGTAGAAACTCCTTTGAAGGATAAAAAGCCGGAAGACATTGATTTTGTGGTAGTTAGAGAAAATACCGAGGGTCTCTATGCTGGAGTTGGAGGTTTTTTACGAAAAGGAACAGCCGATGAGGTTGCTATCCAGGAATCTATAAACACTCGTATGGGGGTTGAGCGGTGTCTTCGGTATGCTTTCGAATATACTCAAAAGCGAAACCAAAGAAAAAAGCTTACCCTTTGTGGGAAAACCAATGTATTAACTTATGCCTTTGATTTATGGGAAAGAACTTTCCATGAAGTTGCTGCCGATTACCCCGACGTCAATATTAATTACGCTCATGTTGACGCCACTACCATGTGGATGGTTAAAAATCCAGAATGGTTTGATGTTATTGTCACGGATAATATGTTTGGCGATATTATTACTGATCTGGGGGCTATGATTCAGGGTGGAATGGGGATAGCTGCCGGTGGTAATGTTAATCCTTCAGGAGTTTCAATGTTTGAACCCATTGGTGGATCAGCACCAAAATATACCAATTTAAATATAATAAATCCTTTAGCAGCAATAAGTGCTGTTCAAATGATGCTCGATGTTTTAGGTGAAACTGCTGCTGCCCAAGGGGTGGAAACGGCAATCATTTCTTCTTTAAAGAGTGGAAAAATTAAGAGTATGAGTGC
>JAGPGC010000096.1 GCA_018056205.1 Candidatus Atribacteria bacterium
AAATCTATAGAAATCGATTCGCAGCCAGCAACACAAGGTTTCCCCATGCCACGGGCAACGACTGCAGCGTGGCTGGTCATACCACCCCGGCTGGTAAGTACTCCTTGAGCAGCAAACACACCATGGATATCATCAGGGGTAGTTTCTGGACGAACCAAAATAACTTTGGCTCCATCATTAGCCATCCGTTCAGCATCATCAGCATCGAAAACCACTTTTCCACTAGCAGCCCCTGGAGAAGCTGGAAGTCCTTTGGCTATAACCTTCAAAGGAATGCTGTGGTCAATTTGAGGATGCAGTAATTGATTCAGAGAAGCCGGATCGATCCGTTTTATAGCTGTTTTCTTATCAATTAAACCTTCGCTGACCATATCTACTGCAATCTTAACCGCCGCCTGAGTAGTGCGTTTCCCAGTTCGGGTTTGAAGCATATAAAGCTTACCTCTTTCGATAGTAAACTCAAAATCCTGCATATCTCGATAGTGTTCTTCTAATATGGAATAGATCTTTTTCAATTCCTCAAAAGCTTCAGGGAGGTCCTGCCCCATATCCTTAATTGGTTTTGGAGTTCGGATACCAGCAACGACGTCCTCACCCTGAGCATTAACCAAGTATTCTCCATAGTACTCTTTTTCCCCGGTTGACGGGTTGCGAGTAAAACCTACCCCAGTTCCCGAGTCATTTCCCATGTTACCAAAAGCCATCATCTGAATGTTAACTGCGGTTCCCCAGTCTTCGGGAATTTTATTGATCTTACGGTAGGTAATAGCTCTTTTGTTGTTCCAAGAGCTAAAAACAGCATTGATGGCTTTTTTTAATTGTTCATAGGGGTCCTGAGGAAAATCTTCCCCAGTGACTTTTTTATACAATTCTTTATAACGCGCAATAACCACTTTTAGATCTTCAGCAGTGAGATCGGTATCGAGCTTGGCACCTACTTGTTTTTTCACATCATTGAGAATTTCTTCATACTTATCATGGTCAACACCCATAACCACATCACCAAACATCTGGATAAAACGTCGATAACAATCGAGGGCAAACCGCTCGTTACCAGTCAGCTTGATGAGACCCTGAAGGGAATTTTCATTTAAACCCAAGTTTAAAACCGTATCCATCATACCCGGCATAGACGCCGGAGCTCCCGAACGAACTGAAACCAAAAGTGGATTAACTGGATCTCCGAATTTCTTCCCAGTCTTCTTTTCGAGTTCTGCTAAGTTCTTTTTAATCTCCTCTTCAAGTCCTTCCGGCCAAGTTTCATTGTTTCTGTAATAATGATGACAGGCCTCGGTAGTAATTGTAAATCCTGGAGGGACGGGGAGACCTATGCGGGTCATTTCAGCAAGATTGGCACCTTTTCCGCCCAAAAGCATCTTCATTGATGCATCGCCTTCACCAAAAAAATAAATGTACTTCTTCATTCTGCTTCCTCCCTTTGCTCTTGAATTTTTAGCAAAATTTGATTGATTATGTCTTTACTATTTAAGTTGGTGATATCAATCACCGGGCAGTTTAACTGCCGATAAATGTTTTGAGCAAATTCAATTTCTTGACGTACCACTTCTTGATCAGCTTTATATTCCATATAGTTTAAGCCGAGATTTATGATACGTTCATTACGAAGCTTTCTTAAAAATTCCGGTTCCATTATGAAACCAATGATAACCTTTCCCTTCTCTTTCCCCAAAATCTTTTCTAAGTTTTGTGGAAGAGGAAGATCGGGATTGAGCATCATAAAACCACATTTAATTCCCTTTTGTGCTAATTGCATCACGCATTCATCACGATGTGGAAACCAAACAGTAAGTATGATGACCTGAGCTTCGTCGAGTCGAGAAAAACTAACTCCAGTACTTTCCGCCAGTGCATACTCAACTGCTTCAGTAATGGCTAACGATTCCCCATCCGAGTTGTGAAGTAAACCTGGTTCCCCTCGGGGAGATCGAGTAGACAGTTTCTTGATAGAATTAACAATTGGACTTAAAAGATCTAATATTATAATTCGACGTTGTAACGATTCGGTAATCAATGCCTGAACAAATTCATCGTTAACCAGTGTATAAATTACCATATCTTTTTGAGGGCTTGCCATATCAAGAATGCTATAAATTTCTTCCTTATTTTTTACATGGTCAAACCGTAAAATTTTTACTCGTGGAAGATCAAACTGCGCTAATGCAGCTTGTACTGCCAGATAGGCAGTTTTTCCCGTTCCATCGGAAACAACAAAAATACAAAAATCATCACTATTCTTAAAGTCATCTATTTCGGAACTCACCTGGTTTCCTCCTCTATTACAATTTGAGAAAGGTCAGCTATGGGTTGCCAAAGTTTAACAATCCTTTTTAACACCGACAATCGATTATTTCGTACTAATTCTGAATCGGTCATAACCAAGACATCGTTAAAAAATTGGTTGAGTACCGGAATAACAGTTGAGAATGACTCACAGGCATAAATATAATCGCCCCTTTGGACAGCGGGATAAAATTCTTTTTCTACACTTTGTAGTGTTTGATATAATCGATGTTCAACTTCCTCTTCAAAGAGATTAGGATTTACGGTAGGAAGATCGGAATAATTTTTGGTGATATTGTTTGCTCGACAAAAACCGGTAATAATCTCTTCAAAGAATTTCCTCTTATTATCAAATAATTTCTGAAGAGCACTAATTCGAAGGAAAATATCATAAATATCATCATAGGATACATTTAAAACTGCGTTGACAATTGAATAATTCATGCCGGTTTCCAATAAAAAATAACGAAACCGGCTAATTATAAATTGAACAACTTCATCAATCACTGAAGGATCAGGGTTGACAAATCCCTGTTCTTTTAAAATAACTATATTCCAACCAATCCATTCTCGGAGATTGAAATACCAACCACGGTTTAATAGAATACTGATAATTCCTTGGGCCTGTCTTCTCAAACCAAAAGGATCGGTTGAACCGCTGGGAACTCTTCCCAAAGAAAAGCTGGAAACAATGTTATCCATTTTATCAGCAAGAGAAAGAATACTTCCAGTAAAGGTTTCTGGATAATTTTGCTGTCCGGGGGATGGAAGGTATTGATCTGCAATGGCAGTTGCTACCTCTTCGCTTTCCCCATTTAACTGAGCATAGACCTTCCCCATGTGACCTTGCAGCTCTGGCAATTCTTTTACCATTTCACAGGTTAAATCAGTTTTGGCTAAAAGAGCTGCTCGTTTTAAAAACTTCAGGGAATTTTCATTACCGGGGAAACAAGCACCTAAACGTTCAACCAAGAATTTTAAGCGCTCGGTTTTTTCCCACATAGTTCCCAATCCTTCTTGAAAAACTATCCCCTTTAATGATTCAGTTCTTTGCTCTAATCTTTTTTTCTGATCCTCGTTAAAAAAGAACAAGGCATCTTCTAATCGGGCTTTTAATACTCTTTCGTTGCCATGAATAATTTTTTCACATTCTAAAGCCGGTCGGTTTAAAACCACCAAGAAACGGGAGAGAAGTTTTCCCTCATCATCAACACAAGCAAAATATTTTTGGTGATGTTTCATTACGGTAGTTAAAACACAGGCGGGAAGCTGTAAATATTTATGGTTGAAATTTCCCATAGCAGCATCCGGATATTCCACCAAAAAGTTAACCTCATTGATGAGATCTTCATCTTTTAACCAGTGACCGCCAATCTTTTTTACTTCTCTATCCAATGCTTTTTCAATCATCGTCCTTCTTTGGGCTGGATCAACTATAACGCCAAGTTTTTCTAAATCTGAAAAATAATTTGCCGCTTCGTTAAGCGGTTGTGGACTTTTTGATAAAAAACGATGTCCCCAAGTGTTACGGGATGCAGACACATCAGCAACAGTGAGGGAAATTTCCTCTTTTCCAAAAAGGGCCACTAACCATCGAATTGGACGAACAAATCGGTAGTTCCCCTCTCCCCAAAGCATTGATCGAGGAAAATTTAAAGAACGTAAAATGACTGGACAGATTTGAGTTAATATCTCTTTGGTGGATTGTCCTTCACGGACTTTCTTTCCAAACACATATTCCCCCCGGTTAGTTTCTTTAACGAAAAGATCTTGAGGATCAATTCCTTGAGCGCGAGCAAAAGCTAATGCTGGTTGGAGAGCTATTCTATCAGCAGAAAACCCAACCTTGGCTGCCGGCCCTTTTATTTCTAAAATCAAAGGATCTTGATGTTCCTGTAATCCCTTGATGATAAGGGTAATTCGTCGGGGAGTTCCTATTAATAATAAATCTTCATAACCAAGGCGTGATTCCTCCAACTTTTCTATAAATTGACGTTTGGTTTCATCAAATATTGAGGTAATTAAACTCGAAGGTAACTCTTCAACGCCAATTTCTAATAAAAAATCTCTTCTATCGTTCATGATTTACCTTCACCAAATTTGCCTGTTTTAACCAAGGAAAACCCATTTTTTCTCTTTGTTGATAATAAAGGCAGGCACACTGGTTGGCAAGTTGGCGAATCCTTCCCATATATTGGCTTCTTTCTAATACGCTGATTCCGCCTCGAGAGTCAAGAAGATTAAAGGTATGAGAACATTTCAATATATAATCATAGGAAGGCATAACCAGTTCTTTGTCTAAAAGTCGTTGGGCTTCTTGTTCATAGGATTCAAAGAGCCTAAAAAGAATATTGGTTCCATCGTGTTCAAAGCTATAAATTGAGTGTTCCCTTTCTTCCTGCCAACGAACATCACCATAGGTAAGTTTATCGTTCCATCTAATATCAAAAACATTATCTTTTTCTTGTAAATACATGGTTATTCGTTCTAAACCATAGGTTAACTCCACAGATATTGGCTTAAGATCTAAGCCTCCAGCTTGCTGGAAATAGGTGAATTGAGTGATTTCCATCCCATCCAACCATACTTCCCATCCTAAACCCCAAGCACCTAAAGTAGGTGATTCCCAATTATCTTCAACAAAGCGAATATCATGTTCTGCAGGATTAATACCCAATTCATATAAACTGTTCAGATAAATATCTTGAATAT
>JAGPGC010000097.1 GCA_018056205.1 Candidatus Atribacteria bacterium
TTGGTTAACTCGTCCCTGGAGTGCTATGCATTGTGTTATTGTAGCTGATGTATGGAAGATTACACCATTAGTTGCTCTGTTGCTTTTGGCAGGATTACAAACCATACCTCGAGAGATGTATGAAGCTGCCACCGTTGACGGAGCAAGCTGGTGGAGAAGCCTTTTTTCGATCACCTTGCCTCTATTAAAATCTACGCTAACTGTAGTTTTAGTAATGCGTACCTTAGATGCCTTTCGTGTTTTCGATATCGTTTATATTATGACTTCGGGTGGACCTGCCAATGCAACCAAGGTTATTTCCTTTATGACCTATCAAGAAGCCTTTAAATTTTTAAATTTCGGCCGTGGTTCCGCCTTGGCTTACATCATTACCTTGATAGTAGCTCTTTTGGCATATATTTATACTATTAATATTGGGAAACACATCGAATATTAAGGTTAAAAGATTTATTTGATTCTCTTTGGTTAAATTTCAATTCGGGAGCATATAGATGAAAGTAAAAAAGCATAAAATATACCGGACAGTAGGCATCACCATTGGGTCAATCATATTGGTAATTGGTTTATTGGCACCTTTAATTTGGTTATTGATTTCCAGTGTTGCTGATTTAAAGGATTTGTTGAAAATCCCACTCCAATGGATACCGGAAAATATTTCCTTTGAACGATATGCAAAGGTTCTTTTTTCCCAAGGTTCAGAAAGTGAATTTCGAAAAACGATGATGAATAGCTTTATAGTAGCTTCTGCAGTCACTATTATTTGTATTTCAATCGGATCACTGTCAGCATATGCTTTTTCTAGGCTCAAATTCCCAGGAAAAGATAAAATCTTATTTTTACTTCTCTTTTCTTATATGCTTCCTCCAGTAGCCATTATTATTCCTATTTATCAAATATTTAGTCGATATAATTTACTTGACACAAAAATTTCTTTAATACTGGTTTACTCAGCAATAATTACCCCTTTTGTAATCTGGATTATGCGTACTTATTTTGATAGTATCCCTCGGGATTTGGAAGATGCAGCTAAAATTGATGGATGTACCTATTTAGGTACCTTGGTCCGGATTATGATCCCTCTTTCAGCACCAGGGATTGTGGCCACTCTACTTTTGGCTTTTTTAATGTCATGGGAAGAGTTTTTTATGGCTTTAATTATGACCTCATCGCCTGCATCTAAAACCATACCTATATCAATCGCTGAATTTTCCGGTCGACATTCTATCGATTTTGGTATGATGGCTACTGGTGGAATATTAGCAGCTATTCCGCCGGTCATTATTGCTTTGATATTCCAAAAGTATATCGTCGGTGGTTTGCTATCTGGGGCTGTTAAAGGGTAAAGAAGCATAATTTACCTGATTACTTAATAGCGAAACATCGTTCTAAAAACCTCGTTTCAATTAATATAGACCTTCATGCTAAAAAAGATTTTACTTATAATTGTTAACTATCACCGGGAATCTTATCTAATGAAGTCCCCGATGCTTTAAGCCGGTGAGATGAAGTACAGGAACACTAAAGAGGATTCCGGTACCAGGTTCATCAAGTCTTCCAGCTTCAATAAGTGCTTTTTGAATAGCTTCAGCATTTTCTTTTTCAGCTAAAATAATTATAATTTCTTTCGAGGATTCGATGTGAAAACTTAAAAATTGTTTTAATTCACTATCAGTGGTAGTTCCCCGACCATAAAGAATAGTAGCACCTTTAGCACCAGCTTTTTTAGCTTTTTCTACCAGGTGGTCGGCTTTACCTCGCTCAACTACAGAAAATATAGCGATGAATTCCATTATAACACCTCATTTCATGCTTTAGTAATAATTCCAAGTATTAGTACCGCAATAATGGTTCCCAAGGAACTCAAACCGACAATTCCAAAACCATTGAGGAGCGGATCGCTTCCTTCAACTACCCGGGATAGGCCCAGAGCGAGTGCAACGTTGATGGGAATATTTACCGGTCCAGTGGTGGCGCTGGCGCAGTCGAAGGCAATGCCAACCATTTTTTCAGGAGCTAAATAAACCAAGTATAAAGCGGAAAGAAGAAGCGGAATTATGATTTTAACGGTTGATATATTATTAGCAATTTTAATAATACCTAAGGTTACTCCAAAACCAAATCCGACGGCAATAGTATGTAATAGGACCTTTTCTGGAATGGCTCCTACTGATACTTCTTCAATTTCCAAGACCAGGGTACGCAATGCTGGTTCGACCAGTGTTGCTCCATAACCGACCACAAATGCAAAAATTGAGATTAATAATTTATTGTCCAAGGTCACAATATTTTGACCTACCGATTCACCCAGTGGAATCAGGCTCATGTTAACCCCCTTAAGAAAGAGGAAGAGACCAATAATAGCAAGTACGATGCCAGAAAAAAAAGTTTTAGGGTGAGTCAAGGGCTGTCTTAACATCACTACTTGGAAAAAAATTAGCACAGAAACTATCGGCACAATACTTTTAACGATGTCTAAGATATCATGAAACAGATAAATAATTCTCAAAATTAGTCCTCCCCAAGCGTTAGTAATGTATTGAAAATGTAAAATTCTCGGTCAAGAATTATTGCAGACTTCTTAGCCCGAAAATGATTGAATAATTTTAATTTTAATAATCGTATCCTACCAAAATTTTGATACGCTACAGTTTGGTGTCATTGAAGTTTAAATAACGATATTAAAATTGTTCAATGAAACCCGATGTGCATAATTACTTTACCAATAATTCGGACTTCCTTGATTCCTGGTTGAACAACAATAGGAGGATAGGCTGGATTGGAGGCTTGAAGAATAATAGTATTATTTTGAAGAAAAATCCTCTTGATGGTGAAACCCTCATCCTCAATGTAGGCAATGATTATATCACCGCTACGAGCTTCCAGATCGGGAGAAAAAATGACTCGATCACCATTACGGATACCATCACCCTGCATACTATCGCCTTTGGCGTGAATTAGGTAGGCACGAATACCATTTAAAGATGAATCCGACACCGGAAAGGGGAGCATATTTCTTTTAAAAATTTCGTATCCTTCGATACATTCTTCCAATTCACCACCTGGTTTTCCACAGGGGATCGAGTTTCCCAATACTGGAACCATGACTTCCCCCTCATCAAGAGTAAAGAAATCCTTTCCAACCAAACCTAATTGGAGGAAGAGCTCATGCTCTGGAACTCCCAATACTTGATTAATCTTCCGAAGGTTGGTTAGGTCCGGTTCAAATTCCCCACTAAGCCAGCGTGACACCGTAGCAGGAGAAACACCGGCTTGTTCAGCCAGCTTCCTCTGGGTCAATCCCAATTCTTTTAATTTTTCTGATAACCATAAGTTAAATTTCATAACAATATTATTTTACACAAAAAATTGCGTAAACGCAACTAATATCTCTTGACAAAACACCAGCGTACTGGTTAAATTGTTGAGTATAGTAAATATATAATTATAAAATTGATATTACGTAACAAAGGGAGAGGCGATCTATTTTGAAGTTTACCGGCTTTGCCAATCCATCTGAACAATTTGCCGAGAAACGCCTGGATTTAAATGTCTTGCTTATTCAACACCCGGCTGCTACTTTTCTTCTGCGGGTGAAGGGAGAGGACAACAAGGACATCGGTATCGGTTCGGGTGATATTCTGGTGGTTGATCGATCAATACAGCCAAAGGACAATGCCCTGGTGGTAGCGGCAGTAGAAGGAGTACTTCGTCTGTCACGGGTGAGAGAAAAGAATGGAAGGCTGCTACTAGCTATCGGTGGAGAAGCTCGGCTGGTTGGTGTGGTGACTGCCGTTATCCATTTTCCGAGGTAAAACCATGAAAACGATCGTAGCCCTAGCCGACTGCAATTCTTTTTATGCCTCTTGTGAGCGAGCCATGCGTCCGGATCTCGATAGACGACCGATTGTAGTTCTTTCCAACAACGATACCATGGTGGTGGCAGCGTCGGCGGAAGCGAAAGCAATGGGAATCGATCTGGGAGTACCGCTTTTTAAAATTCAATCTCTGATCGAGAAATATGGCATTGCCGTCTTTTCTTCCAATTATACTCTTTATGCTGATCTTTCCGAACGGGTGATGGAAACCATGTCCCGCTTTGTCATGCACTATGAAGTTTATTCTATTGATGAAGCCTTCCTGAGTTTGTCCGAATTTGCCGATCTCGATCTTATCAGCTATGGAAAAACCATTCGAGAAGCAGTAAAAAGAGAAGTGGGTATTCCGGTGTCAGTAGGAATTGCTGGCACCAAGACTCTTTCCAAGGTAGCAACCAAGGTGGCCAAGAAGCTTCCCGATGGGGTATATGATATTCGGGGTAATGAAAAAGCCATTTTGGAAAAGTTTCCAGTTGAAAATGTTTGGGGGATCGGATGGCAGTATACTAAACTTCTCCATCGCTGGGGAGTTTCTACCGCTCTTGATTTCATCCGTCTTCCGGAGAGATGGGTAAAGAAACACATGACAGTGGACGGTCTCAGAACCCAAATGGAGCTCAGAGGAATTCCCTGTTTACCACTGCAGGAAAAACGGCCAACCCGAAAACAGATGGTAGTATCTCGGGGGTTTGGAAAAGTGGTCGAAGCCCGAGAAGAATTGGAAGAAGCCTTGTGTGATTATGCAACTTTAGCTGCTTGGAGGCTGCGTCGGGAAGGGCTGGCTGCCAAAGCGATAAGTATCTTCATCATGACCAGTCCTTTTCGTCCTGGTCCTCAGTATGCTAATATTGCCACTGCCCGATTTCCGGAAGCCACCAATTCTACAGTAGCTTTTATTCGGGCAATACAGGAAATTTTGCCTCGCATCTATCGTTCTGGATATGCCTACCGGAAAGCCGGGGTTATCCTTCCCGAACTTTGTGGTGAAAAGTTGATACAAGGTAACCTTTTTATTTCTTCCTCAGAGCGAAAGGAACAGCTATTGCTACGAGCAATTGA
>JAGPGC010000098.1 GCA_018056205.1 Candidatus Atribacteria bacterium
GATTAAACTGAAAGAGTTTTGGAGGGATGTATATGAGAAAAAAGGTTCTGTTGTTTGGTCTATTTCTTATCATGATGGTAACGGTTTTAGCGGGAGCCGCTTTTGCCCAGAAAGTAACTTTGAATGTTTGGTTGATGGTCCAAGCCGATGTCAACTTATTAAAAGCCCAGGAAGATGCTCTGGCAAAATTTAAAGAGCTTAATCCTGATATCGACGTTAAGTTTACCGTTTTCCCTTACAATGAATATCGCGATAAACTTCTCATTGCTGCTGCTGCTGGGAATCCCCCCGATATTTCAGTGGTCGATCAAATCTGGAACCCCGAGTTTTCGGCCGCTGATTTTATCATACCCTTAGATGATTATGTAGCCAGTTCCACTACAGTAAAAAAAGAAGGCTACTTTTCTGGAGCCTGGGATTCAGCTCTCTTTAAGGGGAAACTTTATGGAATTCCCTTTGATGTTGGGGTTTGGGCATTAAACTACTACAATAAAGCATTTTTTAAAGATGCTGGGCTTGATCCTGAAAAACCCCCAATCACCTGGGATGAGTTCTATGAAGCTGGACAAAAAATGACTTCGGCTGATAAATGGGGAACGGCGCTATGGGTTGGTCAAGGTGATGCTGTCCAGTGTATTACCGATGCACTTGTCTTCTCTAATGGAGGATCGATTTTAAACGCCGATTTCACTAAATGCGTACTCGATCAGCCGCCGGCCATCGAGGCAATGAAATACTTTAAGAAACTTCAGGGAATCAATCCACCAGGTGAAGTTAGTCGAACCGAAGAAGATTCTTTCCAGCTTTTTACCGCTGGAAAAGTTGGTATGTTCTGGTATGGTGAGTGGGGTCAGGATACGGTAACTGCCCGTGCTCCAGAAATGGATTGGGCAATTACCAATTTCCCCAAACCGGTAAATGGTCAATCTATTGGAACCTTTGGTGGTTGGAACATGGTTATTTATAAAAATGCACCCAATAAAGATGCTGCCTGGAAATTTATCGAATATTGGACTAGTAAAGAAGTAAACGAAAAGGTTTCTTCTCTCACTCCTGCAAACATTGAAGCTGCCAAGTCTTTCTTAACCAGCAAACGGAAATTTTCCGAGGTAATTTTTCAGCAATTAACTCAAGCTCTCTACCGGCCTATCTTCCCAAAATATCCAGACTTAGCTGAAATACAACGAAACGCTACAACTGCTATTCTCACCGGAGAAAAAGATGTTGAAAGTGCTCTTAAAATGGCTACTGAAGAAATAAATGCCTTGCTTGATGAGTACTATAGTTCAAATTGAATCAAGATCTGGGCAAGGGTTTTTACCCCTTGCCCAGGCTTATCCTAAAAGTACAATGATAAGTGATCGATGATAATAAAAAATGTGTGGTTATTATAACCACCCCGTCACTCTGTGACGCCCTTCCGCTTAAGGGGAATTGTTGGCAAAACCTTTCATTATTTAATTTTTTATTCACCTCTTGAGAAGAGTGTAGGGGTGGGTATTATTGGTTTTCCTTTATTATCGTTATTACCAGGTACTAGAATCCAGCATAACAGACTATCCATTTTTAAATCATGCTTTTTAAAATTTCTGGTTAATAGAATTATCAATTTAAATATTTCTCTTTCTGCTTTTTTTAAAGAGAAACTCCAAAAACCGTCCTGATTAAAATTATGAATGAGTATGATTGTTATGTTAAAGTAATAAGGATTTGACCATTTAAGCTTTATACAAAGTTGATTTCGGGGGGATTATTTAATGAAAAAAGAATGGCTTATAGGGTATACTTTTACCCTGCCATCCATAGTTCTATTGATAATTCTTGTCATTTATCCGTTATTCCTTACTTTAAATTACAGTTTAAGCGATATGTCCCTCACTTCTTCTCGCTATTTAGGTTGGTCTGCCTATAATAAACTCTTTAATAATAAAATGTTACCATTGGTTTTCAAAAATTCTATTATTTGGACAGTTCTGGTGGTTTTCTTCCAGCTTCTTTTAGGGCTGGGCTCAGCCCTAGTTTTGAATAAACCTTTTTGGGGTCGCTCTCTGGTTCGCGGTATTATGATTCTCCCCTGGGTTATGCCTGGAGTAGTTGCTGGTATGGTATGGAGATTGATTTATGATCCTCAACTTGGTCTCCTCAATCATTATTTGAAAAGTCTTGGGATTATTGATCAATACCTTACCTGGCTCAGTGTCCCGGGTTCGGCTATTTATGCCGTAATATTTTCAGCAATTTGGAAAGGTTTTCCCTTTTCCATGCTCATGTATTTAGCTGGGCTACAAGGGGTACCATCTGAATTATATGAAGCGGCTAATATTGACGGGGCGGGAAAGTGGAAGCAATTTCGTTATGTAACCCTTCCCTCTATGCAGCCAATCATTACAACTACTTTTTTGCTCACCTTTATTTGGACTTTCAATTATTTCGAGTTAATTTATGTAATGACCGGCGGTGGACCGGCAGAAAGTACTCATATTTTTCCCACCTATGTTTATGATTTGGCTTTTAAGCGATTTCGTTTTGGCGATGCTTCGAGGTTCGCCATGTTTGATTTCTTGTTTCTCCTTATTTTTAGTTTATTTTATGTTTGGCTAAGCCAACACCAGAAGGGGACGGAATAATGAAAACTTACTTTAGCGAACATATTATTACCGCCATTCAGGTGATTTTATTATTAATTTTCGTTCTTTTCCCTTTTTTGGTAATGCTCTCCATGTCCCTAAAGGCTCCCGATGAACAATTTTCTTCACCACCTTACCTCATTCCCAAGCGACCTACAGGAGAAAATTATCTACATGTATTTGGAAAAGGATCAATGTTCGTCCACTATTTTATAAATAGTCTTTCGGTTTCTTTGGGAACAACTGTTATTGTTATCTCCGTTGCTCTTTTTTCCTCTTATGGATACGCTCGTCTTCAATTTCCTGGCAAAAAGTTATTTTTTAACTTACTACTTCTCAGTCAACTTTTTCCACTCGCCGCTATTATTGTTCCTCTTTACCGTATTATGAGTCAGATTGGTCTAATTGATACTTTTGCATCATTAATTATTGGATACCTTGCCTTTTCTGTTCCAGTTGGAGTTTGGTTATTAAGAGGGTTTTTTGCTAGCATTCCAAAAGAATTAGAAGAAGCGGCTCAGATCGACGGATGTTCACCACTTCAAGCCTTTTGGAAAATAGTAGTTCCTTTAATGCGTCCTGGTATTGGTGCAACCGCTGCCTATATTCTTTTTCTCACTTGGCAGGAATTTATGTTCGCTCTAACTTTTATAACCAGCCAAGACAAAAGAACACTCCCGGTAGGCATTTTTGACTTTGTCGGACAATATGAAACTAATTGGGGAAATCTCATGGCCGCTTCGGTTCTCATCAGCATTCCTGTATTCATTTTGTTTCTTTTCGTACAAAAACAACTAGTTAGTGGTCTTACTCAGGGCGCGGTGAAAGGATAAACTTTTTAGTTGATTTAAAACTAGATATCCACAATATTCTGTGCATATCTTGATTTTAACTGTGGAAAAGTCTTCTTTCCCCACTTTTTACTATTATTTAGTTTTCGCTTTGCATTTCCTTTTTAAGTTCTCTTGGTTTCCCTTTTGCTTCCTAATTTATTCTTCTTTATCTCCGTCATACTCAAGCT
Organism: Candidatus Atribacteria bacterium; assembly: GCA_018056205.1. Lineage (GTDB taxonomy): Bacteria > Atribacterota > Atribacteria > Atribacterales > Atribacteraceae > Atribacter. The sequence goes on from JAGPGC010000098.1 coordinate 3,649, forward strand.
ATTTTTTCGAATAACTGGTTTATTCATGATATACTATTGATTACCAAGCGAATAGGTAACGAACATAAAGTTATCCACACCTGTTAAGAACTTGTGGATAACTTGCCAAGTTCCTTTCTTTTGTGGTTTAATAGGTCAAAGGTAATTTTATCAAAAAAGTGTTTTATTGTTCTCTTCTTTCTTTTAAAAACCTCTGGTCATGCGCTTTAGAAAATTTCTATTGCCCTTAGCCAGGGGGTTAGTATTTCTTGTGGATATCTTTGTGAATTATATTTAAATAAGTTGGGGTGGCTTTCCATGAATGATTTATCTGGTATGTTAGATGGGTTGTGGATAAAAACTATCTCTTATTTAGAAAAACAATTATCGGTTCCGGAATACGCCGCCTGGATCGAACCAATCCATCCTATTTCTTTTAATGATAATGAATTAATCTTGGGGGTCCCATCCGGTTTAGCCCGGGAAAAGGTCGAACAAAAATATTTAGAATTACTCCGTTATTCTTTTTCACGAACTACTGGTAAGGAATTAGCCGATTTAAAAATTTCTCTTTCCGTAGATCCTAATCCAACACCTTCTCAAAATCCTGCCCCGGGCGCCTTTTCCCAGCTTAATGAATGGGAAAAACCTAATCTCAACCCCCGTTACAGCTTTTCTTCTTTTGTCGTGGGTAATAGCAACAAGTTTGCTCACGCTGCTGCGGTGGCTGTCGCCGAAAGTCCTGCCCGGTCTTACAACCCACTCTTTATCTATGGTGGTGTTGGTTTAGGAAAAACTCACTTAATGCATGCCATTGGGCATCAGGTGCTGAAAAAGAATCAATCAGCCCGTATTGTATATTCCTCTTCAGAAAAATTCACAAATGAACTGATCAATTCCATTCGAGATGACAAAACCGAGGATTTTCGTCAGAAATACCGTAACGTAGATGTTCTTTTAATTGATGACATCCAGTTTTTAGCCGGGAAAGAAAGAACACAGGAAGAGTTTTTTCATACTTTTAATACTCTTCACGATGCCTTAAGACAAATTGTTCTTACCAGTGACCGTCCACCTAAAGAAATACCTACTCTTGAAGACCGGCTACGTTCCCGTTTTGAATGGGGATTATTAGCTGATATTCAGCCACCTGATTTAGAAACCCGTATTGCCATACTCAGGAAAAAAGCAGAGATCGAGCATATTGATATTCCTGA
>JAGPGC010000099.1 GCA_018056205.1 Candidatus Atribacteria bacterium
AATATCACGGGTTCCGAGGAATAGGAAAGCCGTCAGGGTTAAAATCGGTGGAAGTTCGAAATGAGCGGAAATCGAAAGACTTTTTTCCCTTAAAAAAAGAAGAGAAAAGAGGTTTAACCCGCGATTCATTGGAAGATTAGTTTGTTTCCGATGATAAAAAGGCTGGAAAGTTCGTTGGAGCCCGTGTTTTTTTTGGAGGGAAGAATTAGTAAAATTGTATTTGCTAAATTTATTCCTTTAAGATTATTCGCCAATCATTGTTATTTCTTCTTGATGGATACCCCAAACACCTTCATTAAGCCAATTTTTTAGTAAAGATATTGTTCATTCACAAACTCAAGACCAAAAAAATATTTTTTCGATCACTAGCAGCTTCTCGCCATATATCATCGTTAATAACACGAAAAATTAAATTAAACCAGCTTTTTTATGACTTAAAATTTGGCTATTCTTATCTAAAAATAAATTGAGTAGAAAATTTATTTTACTCTTTATAAATTTTCATTATTGTGGTAAATTATTCGACATTCCATGAAGTCATTTTTGAAGTGTGAATGTTCACCTTCTTCCTCAAAGACGAGCGGAAAATGACAACGACCTCAATGACGAGGGACATTTTTTTCTCAATGGAGAGACTCTATTTTTTTAAATGATATTTTCTAGTCTTGATGAGGAGGAATGTGAAGTGTCTAACAGCAATCCCTTTTCTATTGCGCAAGCTCAACTCGATAAATGCGCTGATATCATCCAACTTGACCCCGCTGTTCATGCTATCTTACGAATGCCCAAACGTGAAATTCATGTTTCTATTCCGGTACGTATGGATAATGGAATTATGAAGGTTTTTCAAGGCTTTCGGGTTCAATATAATGATGCTAAGGGACCGACTAAAGGTGGAATTCGTTTTCATCCCCAGGAAACCATTGATACCGTTCGGGCTTTAGCAGCCTGGATGACCTGGAAATGCGCAGTTGTGGATATTCCTCTGGGTGGAGGGAAAGGTGGCGTTATTTGTGATCCAAAAAATATGTCAACTGGTGAGTTAGAACGGCTGAGCCGAGGGTATATTCAAGCGATATGGCCTTTTATTGGGCCGGATAAAGATATACCAGCACCTGATGTATATACTAATCCACAGATTATGGCCTGGATGATGGATGAATACTCCAAATGTTCAGGGAGTAACCAGTTTGGTGTTATTACTGGGAAACCACTGTCTATTGGAGGAACGGTAGGTCGTGGTGATGCGACAGCTCGAGGTGGAATGTATGCTTTACGAGAAGCGGCCGAGGTATGTGGTATTGACCTCAGCCAGGCGACAGTTGCCATCCAGGGATATGGGAATGCTGGTTTTTATGCAGCTAAATTGGTTAGAGAAATGTTTGGTTCAAAAGTGGTTGCACTCAGCGATAGTCAAGGTGGAATTTATAACCCAGAGGGCTTAGTGCCCGAGGCGATTTTGGAATATAAGGAAAAAACCCATTCAGTAAATGGATTTCCTCAATGTGATACAATTTCCAATGAAGAAATTTTTTCATTGGATGTGGATATTCTCATTCCAGCTGCCCTTGAGAACGTTATAACCGAACAGAATGCGGGAAATGTTAAAGCACGAATTATTGCTGAACTTGCTAATGGACCAACCAACCCGGAAGCGGATGATATTTTATTTGAGAAAGGAATACATGTTATTCCAGACTTCCTATGCAATGCTGGAGGAGTAACAGTATCCTATTTGGAAATGGTTCAAAATTTCTACATGTATTACTGGGATGAAGACCGGGTTTATAATACTTTGAACAAGAAAATGACTAATGCTTATCATGCTGTGCATCTGACTTCAAAAAAATATTCAATCAATATGCGCCAAGCTGCTTATATTGTAGCCGTTGGAAGAGTGGTTGAAGCAATGAAATTGAGAGGTTGGGTTTAGAAAATAGATTTATCCCCTGTTGCTATTTTTTGGAGCAAGAGGGGATAAATTGGTTAGGGAAGGTCGAATATTTTAAAATCTGAGATTAATTGCAAAGATTAACCAACGTGGTAGGTGACATTTCTACTTGTTTAACATGGAAAATTTTTTACTGGGTAATAAATACCTTTACCGACCGAGGATGTACTTGAGGATATTAGGTATTTCGATCCACCTAATGGATAGAATTGATTTCTTTTAAAAAAACCAAAGGAATTAATTAACATTTGGAAAGATCCTTAGAAAGATCCGGCATTATGACCGAAATGCTGTCGGTATCATTTGGAAACGGTCGACGAATCCCATCGCTGCTAATTACTCTTACTAATTATCTTCTTAAGAAAACTTATCATCCTAGAATGACGGCTCCATAAAGTAGGTTTTTATAGGATATAGTGAAATACTTAGGAGGGTAATGCACATTAGTTTTAAATAAAAAAAATTTCATCGTTTACTCAACGAATTATTTTAATATTAATGTTGAATGATAATTAAAAAGGAGGGTTAACTATGAGAAAATCTTTCCTCATTTCAATTTTAATAATATTAGAATTTATTTTTATTTTCCAGGTCAGCTGGGTTTATGCCCAAGACCAATCCAAAAATTTGGTCAATCAGCCGAACCTTATTGATTTGGGTTTAGCTTATTTTCGCTTGGGAATGTTTCAGGAGGCAGTTGAAAAATTGGAAAAGGGGTTGGAGGGAGATAAAAGCAATAAGGTAGGATGGCAAAGTTTGGCGGCTGCCTATAAAGCTCAAGGTTTATACAGTCAAGCCGAAGAAACCTATCAATTGACACTTAAATTGGATGATAGAGATCCACGAGTTTGGTTTGAAATTGGAAATCTTTATTTGGATAAGCAAGATTATCAATCGGCAATAGAAGCTTATAATAAATCGATTACCCTCGAGGCAAGTCAATCTGATGTTTACTATAATCTTGGTAATGTCTATTATGAACTTGAGAATTATGAAAAAGCCCGAGACGTTTATCTTCAAGCCTTAGCAATAGACCCTCATTATTTTGATGCATTAAATAACTTGGGCAACGTTTACTATTATCTTAATCAATTTTCCGAAGCAGAAAAAGCCTATTTGGAAGCTGCTACCGCTCAACCAGGGAATCCTTTACCCTATTATAATTTAGGAAATATCTATTACCAAAATTGGAAATATGATTGGGCAATCGAAAACTATAAAAAGGCTTTAAACTTAGATCCAGAATATGTTGACGCTCTAAACAACCTTGGTAATGCCCTTTCGGACTTAGGAAACTGGGAAGCTGCCCTGGAGGCCTATCAAAAAGTGGTGGAGATTGACGCTGACTATGCTAATGGCTATTTCAATGCCGGTTTAGTTTATCGAGATTTGGGTGATTCGCAGAATGCTATTTTGCAATATCAAAAAGCTCTGGAACTCATCCCCAATGATCCAGAAATCTATTATGAAATAGGTAATGCCTATTATGATATGAAGGATTATCCAAAATCAATTGAAAACCACCGTAAAGCAATTGAAATAAAGCCCGATTATACTGCAGCATACAACAATATGGGTAATGCTTATGAGGCAATGGAGGACTATGAAAAGGCACTGGAAGCTTATGAAAAGGCAATAGCAATTGAGCCAAATTACACGACCAGTCTCTACAATATTGCCAACGTTTATTATAGCTTAGGTAATTATTATAAATCAATCGATCCCTATCTGAAGGTTGTCAAATTAGATCCTCAAGACTATGAAGCCTGGAATAACTTAGGGAATTCGTACCTTGAAATTGGGAGAAATCTAGCTGCACTTGATTCCTATCGGAATGCTTTGAAAATCAAACCAGATTATGATATTTCCCATTACAATCTGGGAATTGTTTCATTAAGGCTCGATGATAAGGTAACGGCTATGAAAGAATACGATTATTTATTGTTGGTAAATAAAAAGTTAGCCGATAACCTTATGAAAGAAATAACTGGAAAATCGAGAGAACCTAAAGCAAAACCGTAGGTATTACTTTTCACTATATGCTGTCCTTAAAATTTTCACTCGTTACTATATTTTCACTCATCACTGATTATTGCTCTTGTTGAAGGAACAACTTTAATAATCTTTTTCCCAATGGAGAAGAGAACTCGGAAAAAAGTGATTGCTCCGATTATCATAGTTAAGAAAAAGGTAATGAAACGCCAGAAAAGAATAAATAGACTTATTTTTTCCGGTCCAGTTGAAGAAACAAAAACTGAACCAATTGAAAGCTCAACTCCCCCGCTTGCTCCTGGTGTTGGCAAAAAACCGAATACTAAATAAAGAGGGATTTGATTAGCTAATACTTGTTTTAAGGGGACAAATACACCGAGTGATTTCAAAACGAAAAATGATACTGCAAAAAAGAATATAAAATAAAGGCAATAACCTCCTATATTTAAAAAAAGGTATTGGGGTTTATTGATAAATAAAATTCGAAAACCACTTTTAAAATCAGTAAAAAATTCATTTACCCATTTTAAAACATTTTCCTCAGAAAACTTCAGTTTGGGGAAATGCCGTTTTGCAAATCTCATTCCCCAACTAACTAAACGATTAACTAAATCAACTCGATTTAAAAAGAAGAAGAGGAGGAAAATTAAAGTACTATAAAAAATAAGGAAAATATAAAGAAGATGTAAGAGAATACCCCGTACCGTTAATTGTAAACCAAAGAAGAAAACTGTTATCAGGAGAAGGATTAGAAGAGTTACTTGGTAGAGTATGCCGCAAATGGTAGTTAAACAACCAGCTTCACCCCAGGTTAAACCGGAACGGTTTAAGATTAACATTTCAGCAGGGCTTCCACCGGTT
>JAGPGC010000100.1 GCA_018056205.1 Candidatus Atribacteria bacterium
CAGTTATGAGTTTAAATATCACCCTCATCCTCACCTTCTCCCATCCAGGGAGAAGGAACTATTTCATTCTTTTATTTATTTTTTTCCCTCGCCCCTTGGTGGGAGAGGGTCAGGGTGAGGGGGATACCTGTTTTCATTGTCATCTGGTGCGGCTAAAAACCACATGAAGGCTTATCCTTAAAAATGTAAATATTTAATATTTCTCGGTTAACATCAATTAATCCTTACCTTATAGGTTAGAGGTTAGGAGTTAGGAGCTCACCATGGATACCATTCTCGAATGTCGTGGAATAGAAAAATCTTTCGGAGGAGTTCATGCTTTAAAAAAGGTTAATTTTTCTTTAAACCCCGGGGAAGTTCATGCTCTGGTTGGAGAAAATGGAGCAGGAAAATCAACCCTGATAAAGATTATTTCTGGGGCGCTTGCCCAGGATCGGGGAGAAATCTTCTATCTTGAAAAACCGGTTATTATCGGATCTCCACGGAAAGCTCAAGAAATTGGTATTTCAACTGTCTATCAAGAACCACTCATTTATCGGGAATTAAGCGTTTTAGAAAATATTTTTTTAGGTCGGGAAATAAAAACCCCAAGAGGTAACATCAATTGGGCTGAAGAAGAAAAAAAAGCCCGATCGGTCTTTGAATCCCTTCAAATATCTCCCCATTTTATTAAACAACCAATGCGAGACCTTAGCGTTGGGTTGCAACAGTTAGCTTTAATTGCCAAAGCACTGCTTTATGAAGCCAAGGTGATTATCTTTGATGAACCAACCGCCATTCTTACCGAATATGAAACTGAAAGACTTTTTGATATTATTAAGAAATTGAAGGAAAGAAAAGTTGGTATTATTTATATCAGCCATCGTTTAGAAGAAATATTCCGTATTGCCGATCGGGTCACCATCATGCGAGACGGTGAAGTGGTTGGAGAATTTCCCATTGGTGAAACCAATCGTAATAAAATTGTTGAACTTATGGCTGGACGCTTGCTGGTAGAAGAAATAAGTCATCTCGGGAAAAAAGGTGAAAAACCTATTCTTACCGTCAGGAATCTAACCCGAAAAGGTCGCTATTATGATATCAGTTTTGATGTTTATCCCGGAGAAATATTAGGTTTTTCTGGTCTAGTTGGTTCGGGACGCACTGATATCGCCCAAACCCTTTTCGGACTTATTAAACCTGATAGTGGAGAGATTATTTACCAAGGGAAAAAGACAAGCTTTTCTTCTTCTGAAGAAGCTATGGCTAATGGTATTGCTTATCTTCCCGAAGATCGAAAGGCTCAAGGTCTTTTCCCCATCCTAAGTACCGCCTTTAATATTAGTGTAACCGTTCTTAAGGAAATTTCATCTCGAATGGGAATTGTACAAAACTCTAAAGAAAAAGAATTGGGGGAAAAGTATGTTAAAGAACTAACTATAAAAACTCCCAGTCTTGATACAAAAGTATATAGCCTCAGTGGAGGAAATCAGCAAAAAGTAGTCTTAGCTAAGTGGCTGGGGGTAAATCCACGAATTCTTATACTCGACGAACCTACCCGCGGAGTAGATGTTGCCTCCAAATCAGAATTCCACCACATGATTGCTTCTCTCGCCGAAAAAGGTATTGCCATCATCATTATTTCCAGCGAGCTTCCCGAAATCCTAAAACTTGCTGACCGAGTAATTGTCATGCACGAAGGTCATATAACTGGAGTGTTTGAAGACCAGGATATCACCTCGGAGAACCTCATTCGTGCCGCTACCGGCGAAAGAATGCTGAAAATCAAGGGATCAACAATTGAGGAGAAAAGCCTATGACTGCCAACCTTCAGATGGTAATCAAACGAAGAGAATTTACGGTTTTAGGTCTCATTGTGGTATTAATGGTTATTTTCTCTTTGAGTACCGAGCGTTTCATGTCGGTGAGTAATATTTCAAATTTGCTTTTGCAGCTCTCCGGGGTGGCAATATCAGCCATTGGGATGACCATGGTCATCATTACTGGAGGTATTGATGTTTCAGTGGGTTCTATCCTTGGGATGGCTTCAGTGGTTGCCGGGAAACTTCTCATGGCTGGTTCATCATTCGTGGTCGTTGTTCTCTCGGCAATTGCCACTGGTTTTGGAATTGGTATGCTCAATGGAATCATCATTTCCTATGGCAATGTTCCTCCTATCATCGTTACTTTAGGAATGATGAACATGATGAGGGCTTTGATGTATCAAGTATTAGGCGGTCGCTGGGTTTCAGGGATTCCACCTGATATTCGAATAATTGGCCTGGGAAAATGGTTGGGTATCCCTTTATCAATGTGGATTACCGCTGTCTTGATTATCCTTTTTAGCTATTTTCTCAGTTCCCGGCCGACAGGACGGGCAATTTATGCCATTGGGAACAATCCAGAAGCTGCTCGGGTTTCAGGGGTCAATCTCGCTCGAACCATTTTAATTGTATATTCACTCACCGGGCTCTTAGTGGGTTTTGCTGGGCTTATCTACGTTGCCCGTACCGGAATCGTTCAAACCAACACTGGATCTGGTTTTGAACTGGAAGTCATTGCGGCAGTCATGTTAGGTGGAACCAGTGTTTTCGGTGGCAAAGGAACGGTGATTGGCAGCTTACTGGGAGCAATTTTGGTTGGGATTATCAAAAATGGCATGGTTCTTATGAATGTTCCAGCTCTCAGTGAGGGTTTGGTCATTGGGGTATTAATCCTAATTTCAGTCATGATCGACCTCATCCGGTCTAGAGGAGAATCACTATGAAAAACATTGGAAGCCGAATTGTTGAAAACCGAGTACTCTTTCTTTCCGTATTATTTATCATTCTTTTCGGGATTTTTGCTTTTACCGTTAAAGGATTTTTCACCTTTTACAATCTTACTAACATGACCCAATATGGTGTAGAACTGGGACTTTTAGCACTTGCAGAAATGTTGGTTATCCTTTCTGGAGGTGCTGGTATTGACCTCTCAGTTGGTTCCATGCTCACCATTGTCGCCATGATCATTGGCGTCCTTATCGGCCGAGTTGGTATTAATCCCTCTCTTGCCATCCTCCTTAGTCTTTTAGCCGGAAGTGCTATGGGATGTGCTAATGGCTTTTTGGTTGCCTATCCCAAAATTCCCCCTTTTATCGTAACTCTCGCCAGCCTTTACGTCTATAAATCATTGGCTATGATTATTTCGGTCGATCCCCGTTTTGGACCAAATCCTATGCCAGTTTCAAATTTTCCCGAATCTTTTTATTTTATTGGTCAATATCGAATTGGTGGTATTCCCTTTCAGGTGCTATTCATTTTTATCCCAGTAGTCTTAATTCTTATGTTTCTGATGAATCGGACTGTTTTCGGACGGCATCTCTATGGAGTAGGTAGTAATGAAACCGCTGCCATCTTTTCTGGAATTAACGTAAAAAAAATTCGAGTGATTGTTTATACCCTATCTGGTCTCCTCAGCGCCTTGGCTGGTTGGGTTATAACCTCGCGGATTGCCAGTGCTCGCCCTGACATTGGTACCGGTTATGAACTTCAAGCTATTACTATTGCTGTTTTAGGAGGAGTCAGCATCAAGGGTGGAGAGGGAAGTGTCGGTGGAGTGGTATTGAGCATCGCTATCATCACCATGCTTTATAATGGCATGCAATTAGCTGGAATCCACCAGATTTGGCAATTGGGTTCTTTGGGCCTGGTTTTAGTAGGGAGCGTTCTATTGAATCAGATTTTATACAATCGTCGTAAATTCTAATTATGGGAAGGGTAATTCGCAAAGGATTCCTCATCTTGGTTATCCTGCTGTTTTTCTCCGGTCCCTCCTTTCCTACCGAAAAGGGACCGGTGGTTTGGTTTTTTACTGCTCAACCCGAACGTTATTTCTCAGCCTTTTTTGAAATTCATTTAAAAAGAATCATCCCGGCTTCCCAGCTTAAATCTGTGAATCTCTATTCTCAACATCCAGCCGAGCTTGCCAAGAAAATCAACTCACCAATGGATTCTGCTCAAGTAATCATCATCATGGACTTTTCCCGGGAATACCAAGATGTCTTTTTCCAACAGTTCCAAAAAGTGACTTTTAAAAAGAAACCTTACCTCATTGCTTGGAATTGCGATTGGGAAAACCCTCCCTCTTCATTTCAATCCCTACCTATTATTATCAATTGGGATTTAGCATTAAAATCTCTCCAACCGCTTCTTCCGGATCATTCGGCTCCTATCTTACTCATTCACCAACAAGAAACCTATATTCAATCTTTTCTTCAATCTTTCCCGAGTCAATTACCTAACCAGGTTTTTGCCAGCTCCGATTTTCCTCATCAGCTATCTTTTCAGCCTTCTCTTTACTTTGTCACTAACGATCGGATTATGGAAGAATATTGTTCATTCCTTCATCCTCTTATTTGCTTGGAATCTTCTACCATGGCCCTCGCCGAACTCGAAGCTGGCAATTTATTGGCTACTATCGATTTGAAACCTTCTCAACTTGCTTCCCAAATCCCTCAGCTGCTCCAACCAACCACCTCAACTCCAGTTCTAACTCTCACTCCAAAACTTATCGTTAAAAGCTCTCTTCCTGAAGCTGATGCTTATGAAGTTCTCCATCGGTGTTTTATGTGTGGAAACAAATAAGCCTTGCTTTTCAATTCCCTATTAAGGGGGATTGAAAAGCAGTGACATCTCACCCATTCCCGTATTTTCAGTAAGAATTAATATACCCAAAAATACACCTATAAAATAAAAAACCCCTCTTCAGAAAACCAGACTGAGCTGAAATTCTCTGATTAGAGGGGAAAATATAGCTAAATTGGTAGCGGGGGCCGGATTCGAA
>JAGPGC010000101.1 GCA_018056205.1 Candidatus Atribacteria bacterium
AAACCCAATAAAAAAAACTAACAAAGATGACACCGCCAATAATATTTCCTAAAGTAACCGGAATGAGATTTCGAAAAATTTGTCCCCAACTGAGTAGATTTTCAACTGAAATATATCGTTGGGCAATGATACCAGCAGGTAAAAAATACATATTAGCTACACTATGTTCATATCCAAGCGCAACAAAGGTAAGAATGGGAGCTGGTATGACAAACAACTTGGTTAGGTTATTTTCTGAAAAAATGCAGAGTAAGACGGCAAAACAAACCAACCAATTACATAAAATACCACGGCTTAAGGCTGGAAAAAAAGGAAGACCCATCTTCGCGTTGGCTATGGCGTAAGCTCTTTCAGCTATAACTCCTTGTCCGGAGGCCATTAATCCTGAAACATGGTAAAGTCCAACTAAAAGTAAGGCACCAATGAAATTTCCCATATAAACTATCAACCAATTTTTAAGAGTTTTAAGCCAGTTATTAATAGAATTGTAACAGGAATAAGAAAGAAGGCAGTTTCCTGTAAAAAGGTCTGCTTTCCCTAAAACCACAAAAATTAATCCCACCGAAAATACTAAACCACCCAAGATTTGGTTCAACCCATAAGCAAGACCTGATGATGAGGTGAGTAAGGTAAAAAGTTGAGACGCAAATCCAATATAGGCACCAGCTAAAATTGAGCCAACCAAAAGTGGTAAAATTTCTTTTTGGGTTTTTCCATTACACCACTGAATAAATAAGGTATGATCAGTTACCACATTTTTCCTCCTTTTTAAATTATTTGAATTATTTAAATAAATAATATAATAGCTCAACAAATTTTTAAAGATATACTATAGATTTTTATTTATCTTTTTGCTAAAATGTCAGCAATATCTTACGAGGGAGGGTCATTAATGGCGGAAGTATTAGAACAACTTGCAAAAGAATTATTTGCTGGGAATGCGAAAGCTGTAGCCGAGCTAACCAACAAAGCGTTGGAAGAAGGTATTAAACCTTCAGAGATTTTGAATAATGGTCTTATCAAAGGTATGAGTGAAGTTGGTGTGAAATTTAAAGCTAACGAAATCTATGTTCCAGAAGTTTTAATTGCAGCTCGGGCCATGAAAGCCGGAATGGAAATATTAAAACCAAAGCTGGTTGAAAGTGGGGTAGAACCAGTTGCCAAAATGATTATTGGCACAGTAAAAGGAGACCTTCATGACATCGGGAAAAACTTAGTAGCAATGATGATGGAAGGAGCTGGTTTTGAAATCATCGATCTCGGTATTGATGTCCCAGCTGAGAAATTTATTCAGGCATTAAAAGATAACCAACCACAAATCGTCGGTATGTCAGCTTTATTAACAACTACTATGGTGCAAATACGAGAAAACATTAAGGCTTTAAATGAGGCTGGAGTTAGAAATAAAGTCAAAGTTTTAATTGGAGGAGCTCCGGTTACTCAAAAGTTTACTGATGAAGTTGGTGCTGATGGTTATGCACCTGATGCCGCTTCAGCTGTTGACAAAGCCAAAGAATTATTAGGTATTTCTTAAAAAAGGGTGGTTTCCCACCCTTTTTTTTCATTTTGAATTAATTAATTATCTTATTTAATAAATAATTCAAACACTTTATTAATATTTTTTAAAAGGGGGATAACAATTATGATGAGCGATCTCGAAATTGCCCAGCACTCAACCACCAAACCAATATCAGAAATCGCCAGTACAATTGGTTTGAATGATGATGATTTTGAACTCTATGGGAAATATAAAGCTAAAATCTCTCTAAAGGTTTTACAGAAATTTCAAGATCGACCCTTAGGAAAATACATTGATGTTACTGCTATCACACCCACCCCATTAGGAGAAGGAAAAACCGTTACTACCATAGGATTAGCCATGAGTTTAAATGCTATTGGAAAAAAGAGTATCGTCTGCATCCGTCAACCTTCTCTCGGTCCGGTATTTGGTATTAAAGGTGGGGCAGCCGGTGGTGGATACTCCCAAGTTATTCCCATGGAGGATCTTAATCTCCATTTAACTGGGGATACCCATGCTGTTTCCTTAGCTCATAATCTTCTTGCCGCTTTTATTGATAATCATCTCCATCATGGAAATGAATTAGATATAAACCCTTTTAGCATTAGTTGGCCACGAGTTGTCGACGTAAGTGATCGTTCATTACGCAAAATAGTCATTGGCTTAGGCGGAAAAGAAAACGGTGTTCCTCGGGAATCGGGTTTCGATATTTCGGTAGCCTCAGAGGTCATGGCCATTTTAGCCTTAACTACTGATTTATCAGATATTCGGAAGCGCTTGGGGCGAATTGTAATTGGGTATAATAAAAAGAAACAACCGGTTACCGCTGAAGACCTTAAATGCGCTGGTTCAATGGCGGTTTTAATGAAAGATGCTATTAAACCCAACCTTCTCCAAACCCTGGAAAATACACCCTGTCTGGTTCATGCCGGTCCTTTTGCCAATATTGCTCATGGCAATAGTTCTATCTTAGCTGATCAAATTGCTATTCGATTAACCGATTACGTTGTAACTGAGAGTGGATTCGGTGCTGATTGTGGCATGGAAAAGTTTATGGATATTAAATGTCGTTATAGTGGGCTTAAACCTAATTGCGTGGTTATGGTATGTTCCATTCGAGCTTTAAAAATGCATAGTGGGAAATATAAAGTAGTTCCAGGGAAACCACTCGATCCTGGTTTATCCCAAGAAGATATCGAAGCTGTTACTCAAGGTTCAGAAAATTTAATTAAACAAATCGAAAATGCTCGTTATTTTGGGATACCGGTAATCATTGCCATCAATGCTTTTGCTTCCGATACTCCAAAAGAAATTGAAACAGTGAAAAAAATCTCTTTAGAAAATGGTGCTTTCGATGCTGTTATTTCCGAAGTATGGGCTAAGGGTAGTGAAGGTGGGAAAGATTTGGCTCAAGCTGTGGTTCGGGCTTGTGAAAATGGCGGAGATTTTCAATTTCTCTATCCACTTGATATACCCATCAAAGATAAGATTCACACTATTGCAACCAAAATCTATGGAGCCGATGGAGTGACATACGAAAGTGAAGCTGAAAAAAAGATCAAAATGTTTACCGAGTTAGGATGGGATACTTTACCAATTTGTATGGCAAAAACTCACCTTTCGCTTTCCCATGACCCCAAATTATGGGGTCGGCCTAGAGGGTATAAATTACCGATTCGTGACATTCGGCCCTCTATAGGGGCAGGCTTTCTTTATCCTCTTTGTGGCGAAATGAGAACTATGCCTGGCCTTCCCTCCAAACCAGCTGGTTATGCAGTCGATTTGGACAAAGACGGAAATGTTGTGGGTCTTTTCTAATGGATCAATTTCCTGCAGATGTACCGACTTACGATATCGCCATTCTTGGTGCTGGTGTTGCTGGTTTAACCGCAGCAAGAATTTTGAGCCCTTCCTTAAAAGGAGTGGTTATTGAATCAGAAGAGCAGGCCGGAGGATTAGCTTGGCAATTAGGATGTAAAGCTACCGATACTTGTTTATACTGTGGTGTCTGTCATGGGATACGCTTACGACGAGAACTCGGGGATTTCTCTTTTCTTCCTTTTGACTTTATATCTAGCCAATGGCTGTCTAAAATGGCTAAAAAAAATGGAGATTATCAACTCTTTTTTAAAAATGGACTATCTCTTCTAACCCATTCGATATTGATAGCCACTGGGATTCAACCCTTTGATGCCCGCCAACTTCCTCAATATGGATATGGAACTTACCCCCATATTTATACTGGAATTGAAATTGAAAAGAGTTTAAATTCTGAAGGCGTCAAGGTTTTTGATGCATTTCAAAAGGTTGCCTTCATCCAATGTGTTGGTTCCAGAAACTTCAAGGAAAAAAGAGGATATTGTTCTCGAGTTTGTTGTCGTTATGCACTACGTATTGCTGAGGATCTTATTTATCACTACCCTCGATTACAAATTGATATGTATTATATGGATCTTCAACTTTTAGGAGGTAAAAAAGAATTGCTTGCTGAAATCTCAGAAAAACGAGTGAAACTTATCCGACATCTTCCTTATCGAGTTGAATCATCTCAGGGAAAATTGGTCCTTTGGTTTGAGGATGAACAAAAGGTTACCCGAGCTGTATATGATGCAGTCATTCTTTCGGTTGGCATGACCCCCAGTCCTGGTACTAAACAAATTGCTGAGATCCTTAGGGTTAATAGTGATGAAGCCGGTTTTATAAAAGATTATGGAGAAGGAATAACTAGTCAGGAAAATATTTATGTATGCGGTACAGCTTCAGGAGCAAAAGATATTGAAACGACCATATTTGATGGGAAAAGAGTTGCCCAAAAAATTCTTTTTGCTCATGATAGATGGTTATGTCACACAGCGGTATCAGATTAGACTTCCCGGTTGCTGAGCAGCATCACCTGAAGATGAAAATAATGCCCCTCTCCCACCAAGGGGCGAGGGAAAAAGAAATTTGTGAAATAATAAGAGTGTTCCTTCTCCCTTGAGGGAGAAGGTGAGGATGAGGGTGATATTTAATACTCATTACTGTTTACTCGTAACTCGTCACCGTACTTACAGAAAAGAATAACATTATACTTTGGGATCCGATAAGGAGGAAAATAATTTGAAGACGGTTCTTATCGTCTCTCTCAGCGATACCCGGTCTTGGATGAAATCTTGGATTGATCAAATTGATACCCATTTGCCAGTTCGGGTTCATTTTCTTACTTCAAAAGAATTTTTGAACCACTTACCCTTGGAT
>JAGPGC010000102.1 GCA_018056205.1 Candidatus Atribacteria bacterium
ATTCAGCTAACTTTTAATCCTATCTAACTTGCTTTTTTAAGTTTACTTATCCACTCAAAAAAAACAATTTAGCAAGTTTTAAGGGATACTATAAAATTACCAGTAATTTTTTATTTTGAATTTTATGATTCTAAAGCCGGAGATAGAGTTTCACATACATTCTTTCCTTCCTGGGACATTAGATGAAGAATGCAATGGGTTGGACATTTTTCCACACACAAACCACATAGTGTACATTTTTCTTGGTCAATCTGGATAATACCATCCTGAAAACGAATGGCTTGAACCGTACAGGCTTTCACACAAAGTTGACATTTTGTACAGCCTTGGCTGCAAACCCGGCGAACTTCCTTTCCGCTTGCCAGTGAAGAACAAGCTAATCGCACTTGCTCTCTGGCTGGGACTAAAGCTAACACCTTTCGTGGACAATCCTCAACGCATTTTCCACAACCAGTACATTCTTCCCAATCGATAACCGGAAGACCGGTTAATGTATCCATATGAATAGCATCAAACGGACAAATTTTCTCACAGGTTCCTAAACCTAAACAACCATTTATACAGCCAAGATGAGAGACTCCCAAAACCGCTGCCGCCCGACAATCATTAATTCCCTTGTAAACACCTAATTCCTGAACGGTTCCTTTCCCCCCTTGACACACCAGCATTGCCCTTTTAGCCTCAAGCTTTTCAGAGGTTCTTCCGGTAAGCTTGGCAATCTCAGTCCATACTTTTACACCACCCACCGGGCAAGCACTCACTGGCGCATTTTCGTTCACTATTTTTTCGGCTAATCCAGAACAACCCGGATATCCACAGGCACCACAATTGGCACCGGGTAATATTTCTTCAATTTTCTTAATTAAGGGATTAGAATTAACGGCAAACTTTTGAGCAAACCAGGCAAGCATATATCCAAAAACAATTCCCAAAATACCGATTAAAACTGTTGGCAAAAGGATCGACATATCAGCATCCTCCTCTACTTTATCAAACCCTTAAATCCAATAAAGGCAATAGCCAGAAGAGAGGTAACAATAAATGCCATGGGATATCCTTTATAAAAATTGGGTACTTTATTAAATTGTAATTTCTCTCGTATCCCGGCAAGCAAAATCATAGCAATGGTAAAACCTAAAGCAATACTGATGCCATATACCACCACTTGGAGTAGATTATAATTATAATCTACTCCCAGAAAGGCAACCGCTAATATGGCACAATTAGTAGTAATTAACGGGAGATAAATCCCCATAGCACGATAGAGATTAGGAACATTTTTTTTCAAAAGTGCCTCAACTAATTGTACCAATACTGCAATCACTAGAATAAAAACCATAATTCGTAAATACTCCAAACCTAAGGGAACAAAAATATAGGTCCAAAGTGTCCAGGTTACAATTGAAGCAAGCACCATTACAAAAGTTACCGCCATGCCCATACCAATGGAATTTGAAATACTAGTCGACATGCCAATATAAGGACAGCAACCAATATATTGAGCTAATATAATATTATCGATGAACATTGCACTAATAGCGATCTTAAAAAGGTCAATTAAACCGAAATTCATTTGCTTTTCCTCCTCGAGAGGTGATTTAAAACTGCAATATAAATACCAATCAGTAAAAAGGCTCCGGGAGGAAAGACCATGAACATCATACCTTTATAGGTTTTTGGTAATAATGGGAAGGAAAGAATTGAACCATATCCAAAAAGTTCGCGAACTACCCCAATAGCGGTTATCACTAAAGTATATCCTATTCCCATTCCTAAGGCATCAGCTATTGATATTAAAACTGGTTTTCGCGAAGCAAAAGCTTCAGCACGAGCCATAATAATACAATTAACTACGATTAAAGGAATAAAAATTCCCATGGCTTTGGATAGGGGTGGCATATAAGCTTTCATAACTAAATCAACAATAGTAGTAAAAGTCGAAATTACCACAATAAAAATTGGTATGCGGACTTCATCGGGGACTATTTTTCTCATACTGGAAATAACCGCGCTGGAACAAACCGTTACAAAGGTAACAGCAGCACCCATTGCCAGACAATTTTCAACCTTTACCGATACCGCCAAAACCGAACAAATCCCCACCATTAGCCGTAAAACTGGGTTTTCGTTTATTATTCCATTTTTAAAATAGTACCAAAACTGATTCATTGATTAGCCCCCTCTTTCAAAAAAGTGAGAACACCCTGGCAAGCTCGAACAATGGCTTTTGAGGAAATTGTTGCTCCTGATAAAGCTTGGATATCCTGATTTAGCTGATACGGGTCAGTTAAGGGTTTCTCCAGAAATTGGTTGAGAAATCGCGAGCTGGTAATTTCCGAACCTAAGCCAGGAGTTTCCTGGTGTTCAAGTATTTTCATCCCGATCATTTTCTGATCCTGAGTGGATATGGCAATTAATAAGGTAATCTGACCACCATATCCTTGAGTTCCAACTTTAAAAACATACCCAATCTTGTTGTCTCCTTGCTTAGCCTGGTAAAGCTCAAGTAAACTGAAATCCTTACCCTCTTTTAAATTACCCGCTGAAGGGGTTGGTAAACTCACTGATTCAAAATGCTCTGCGGCTGGAAATATCTTCACTAAAGATTCCTGGAGTTCTTTTTGACTGTTTTCTTTTATCGCTTTTTGAGTGACTTGGTTTACCGCAGCTAATCCAGCAGCAGCTAAGGTACAAACAATTGCCAAAGTAAAGGTAATTTTAATCATGGGCTTCATATCTTTTTCACCCCGAATTGTCTTGGTAACATTTTATCAAGAAGCGGAACTATAGCATTCATAATTAATATACCAAAGGTTACTCCCTCGGGATAGCCACCCAAAATCCTTATAATTCCAGTAAGTGCGCCAGCTCCAAAACCGAAAATAACCCTACTCTTCAAAGCAAGGGGCGAAGTTGTATAATCATTAGCCATAAAACAGGCACCGATAATCGCTCCTCCTGCTAAAATATGATAGAGAGGATTTTGACCGGTAATAAGAGCAACACTGGAAAGACCAACCAGAAAAAAGAGGGGAATATCCCATTTTACAATCCCCAACCCCAATAATAAGAAAAAACCAATAAGAAGAAGAAAAGTGGAAGTCTCACCTATACTTCCGGGAATATTACCAATAAAAAGCCTCCACAATATATTTGGTTCAAATTGAGAAAGAACTGGGAAGCCATATTCCTTGGAAATTGCTAAGGCGGTTGGAGTGGTAACAACGTCCACTCCTTGAGGAATTGCCACTAAACCTTGTTCAATAATGGGAAAGGCAAAGGTAGCTTTGGCTGACCAAGTGGTCATTAGTTTTGGCCAAGAAATGAGCAGAACAGCTCGTCCTACTAATGCTGGATTAAAAATATTTTGACCTAATCCCCCAAACATTTGCTTCCCTAAAATAATTGCAATCCCTCCTCCGGCAATTGACAACCAAAAAGGTGAACCAGGTGGAAGGGATAATCCCAGTAGAAGACCGGTTACTAAAGCACTTCCATCGGTTATGGTTATCGATTTCTTAAAAATTTTACTATCAAGCCATTCAAAAAAAAGACAACTGAGGATACTAAAAACCAGGGGAGAAAGAGTTAAATTTGGACCAAAAAAATAGATCCCCCAAACGGTGGCTGGAATTAAAGCTAAAACTACCGTAAACATAATTTTAGGGACAGTAACTGGACTTTTAAAATGAGGTGCTGGTGTTTGGATAAATCTCAGTTCGTTCAATTCATTTTCCTCCTTTTCTCATTTGAAGGAGAATCTCGGCTTTGGCAATTTTAATAAAATGAGTGATGGGTATCCCAGCTGGACAAACAAAAGAACAACTTCCGCATTCAATACAATCCATTGCTCGTTGTTTTTTAGCTTCTTGGAAAGCTCCATTTTCGGTATATCGAACTAAATCGGTGGGAAGAAGATACATTGGACAATAGTCAACACATCGTCCACAACGTATACATGAATACTCTTTTTTTAAAATACTTTTTCTTAAAAAAATAAAACCTGAGGTTCCTTTTATTACTGGTACATCTAAGGTAACCTGTGCTATCCCGGTCATCGGACCCCCCATAACGATCTTTTCCGGAGTAATTTGAAAACCACCACAGAAATCGACAATATCAGTTAAACGTGATCCATAAGGTACATCAAGATTTTCCGGGCTTTTCAAACAATCACCACTAAGAGTAATTACCCTTTCAATTAGTGGAATCCCCTCTTTGGCTTTTCGACCAATTGCCCAGGCAGTTTGCACATTGCTGACAACCACCTGAACATCCAGAGGCAATCCTCCCGGTGGTACTTCTTTCCCTAATATAGTTAATATTAAATGTTTTTCCGATCCTTGAGGATACAAAGTCGGGAGAGCAAAAACCTGAGTATGAAACGGGAAATTTCGAGCGATTTGAGAAATTTTTTCAATAGCATCCGGCTTGTTTTTTTCAATACCAAATATAATTTTTTGGGCTCCACAAGCTCGAGCTAAGAGGTAAGCTCCGGTGAAGATAAAATCAGTTCTTTCGATCATAACTCGATGATCACAAGTAATAAAAGGTTCACACTCAGCTCCATTAATTAGTAAAGTATCAATTTTCTTTCCAGAAGGTGGACTGACTTTCACATGAGTTGGGAAGGCTGCACCCCCCAAACCAACAAACCCTCCTTCTCTAATCCAATTCTGGATATTTTTCGCATCCATTCGTTCCATTTCTTCGGAAGATAAAATCC
>JAGPGC010000103.1 GCA_018056205.1 Candidatus Atribacteria bacterium
GAAAGACATATTCCCCTTTATAGTTTAGAGAATAAGTTACCCATCCGTTCTTTTGATTTGGTTGGATTGAGTTTACAAACCGAAATGAATTATACTAATGTCCTTTATTTTCTTGATTTATCAGGAATTCCCTTTCGCAGTTCGGAAAGGGGAGATGACTTCCCAATAGTTATTGGTGGTGGAGTGTCAACTTACAATCCCGAACCCATCAGTGATTTTTTTGATGCTTTTCTGATCGGCGAGGGGGAAGAAGCTATAGTGGAAATAATCCAGGTTATTTCAGTTATGAAAGGTCAAAAAAAATCTGACCTTTTATCTGAAATAGGACAAATTGCCGGGGTCTATGTACCTAGTTTTTATCATATTGAATATTTAAAAAATGGTGCGGTTTCGAGCATCCAACCGATGCAGCAAAAGGCATCTCCTGGCATCTTGAGAAGATGGGTTAGGGATTTAGATAAAGCTCCTTATCCCGAGAAAATCATTGTTCCTTATGTCAGTATTATCCACGATCGGATTCCTCTGGAGATTGCTCGAGGGTGTACCCGGGGCTGTCGTTTTTGCCAAGCTGGCATGCTTTATCGACCTCAACGGCAGCGATCCTTAGAAAAAATTGTTGATCTTGCCAATAAACTGGTAAATTCAACTGGTTACGAAGAAATATCCCTCCTTTCCTTAAGTAGTACCGATCATACTCAGATTGAAGAAATCATCTTTAATCTCTCTCGACAATTTGAAACAAAAAATGTTAATATTTCACTCCCTTCAATAAGAATGGATACTTTCTCAGTTAAAATTGCTCAGAGTTTAAAACGAGTCCGTAAAAGTGGTCTTACTTTTGCTCCTGAAGCCGGTACTGACCGTCTTCGCCGAATTATTAATAAAGGTTTAACTGATCAGGAGATATTTTCAACCTTAGAAAAAGTCTTTGAAGGTGGTTGGGATGATGTCAAGCTTTATTTTATGATTGGACTTCCTGGTGAAAAAGAATCCGACATTGTAGGTATTTCGCAGTTGGTTAATGAAGGTATTCGAATGGGGGAAAAAATAGCTGGGAAAAAGGTCAATATCCATTTAAATATTTCGGCATTTGTACCTAAGCCACACACTCCTTTTCAATGGGTAGGTCAGAATAACCCCGAGGAACTTGAGGAGAAAATCCAGCAAATTAAAGCCGGTTTTTCTAAGAATCGACGCTCAGTCCGGATGAATTGGTCAGACTTTAAGGAAAGTACCCTTGAAGCAGCATTAGCCCGCGGAGATCGAAGACTATCACGAGTAATCGAAAGGGTATATCATTTAGGCCAGATTATGGATGGTTGGCGGGAATTTTTCTCCTTTGAAAGGTGGCGTCAGGCGTTTGAAGAAGAAAGATTAGATTATAATTTTTATTCAGCAAGAGTGAGGAATCCAGAAGAAATTTTTCCCTGGGATCATATTTTATCAGGAGTGAAGAAGGAATTTCTCTACCAAGAATGGGAAAAATCTCACCGTCAAGAGGTCACTCCTAAGTGTGTTCGTTTTCAGGAATGTGAAGGATGCGGGGTTTGTTCATAATGGATAATATTAATCGATATCGTTATCGTTGTCGGCATCTCAAATTAGTACCTTTCCATCTTCTTTCCCAATTGGATCTTAATCGATTTTGGGATCGAGTTTTACGAAGGGCTGAGCTTCCAATAGCTTTTTCGCAGGGTTTCAATCCTCGTCCTTTACTTTCATTTGGACCAGCTACGGTTACTGGTGTAATAAGTTGGACTGAATATCTGGATATGGTTTTTTATGAAGCAATCGAGCCTGAAAAGCTTAAACAAATTATCAACTTTCAAGTACCGGTTGAAATGAAAGTTATCGAAGTAAATCAGATTTCGCTCAATTTTCCTAATATAATGAAATCATTGTTAGCGGTTCAATATGCGTTTATTTTTAAACTTGGTGGTAAAGTCGAAAACCATTGGATATCGACCTCCTTGGATGATATTGAAGAATTAGAAAGAAAAAACTTAGAAAATCGAGAATGTATGATATCATTTTTGTTTAAGGGGAAAAACCTACTGTTGAACCCTTATAAACTTTTCGAATTACTCCCGGATAAATCAGGTTTAAATCGAGAAAATTTAAAGGAAATAACCAAGCAGAGCTATCATTGGTCATATTTGGTGGAGGGTTAGACTTTGAAAAAAGATATTGTCATTGATATGTCGGAAGCTGAAGTTCGAGCTGCCCTATTAGAAAACGGCAAGGTAGTTGAGTTTTTTTTCGAAAGAGCAGCTGAGAAACGATTAGCAGGAAATATATTTAAAGGAGTGGTAGAAAATGTACTTCCTGGTATACAATCAGCTTTTATCAATACTGGTTTTGATAAAAATGCCTTTTTGTTTATTGGTGATATTTTGCTCGATGAAAAAGGAAAAGTAAAAAGCATTGATCAGCTTCTTCATACTGGAATGGAAATTGTTGTTCAGGTGGCTAAAGAACCAATGGGAACCAAAGGAGCGAGGGTGACTACAAAAATTTCTTTACCAGGAAGATATGTGGTGTTGATGCCAGGAATGAATTCTATGGGTATTTCCCATCGCATTTCCTCACCAGAAGAACGAGAAAAACTTAGAAAATTGATAGAAAAGATAAAACCCTCAAATATGGGAATTATAGTAAGAACCGTGGCTGAAGGAAAAAACGATGAAGAATTAAAAGAGGATATTGAGTCTTTACTCCGATTATGGAACCGAATTATGAAAAAGGCTGAACTCATTTCAGCTCCAGCAGTTCTCTATGAAGAGGCAAGCCTTATTTACACTTTAATTCGAGATGTAGTTGATGACAACTTAGGTGAGATATGGATCAATTCCTATTTTGGTTTTCAAAAATTAAAAGATTTTATTGAATCGATCATTCCTCGTTTTGTAAATCGAATTCATTTTTTTGATAGTAAAGAGAATATATTTGATCATTTTAATCTGAATAGAGAATTAGAAAAAGCCCTGAGTCATAAGGTATGGCTAAAAAGCGGGGGATATCTGGTTTTCGACCGAACCGAAGCAATGACGGTAATTGATGTTAATACCGGTAAATATATTGGAAAAAGAGATCTGCAAGAAACCATTCTGAAGACCAATTTAGAAGCAGCCGAGGAAATTGCCCGGCAAGTAAGACTTCGAGATATTGGGGGGATTATTTTAATAGATTTTATTGATATGGGAAAAAAAGAACATCAAAAAATGGTAATGAATGTTTTCGAACAATTTTTATCTTATGATCGAACTCGTTCTAGTGTGGTTGAGATGAGCGAATTAGGTTTGGTGGAAATGACTCGAAAAAGAGTTAGGAAAAATCTGGATGCAATTCTTTGCGAACCCTGTAATTACTGTCAGGGCGAGGGAAGAGTCCTTTCTATTGAAACCACTGCCATTAATTTTTTAAGAGTAATTGAAGAAATTTGCCGTCATTCTCAGTCAGCGACTATTAGTTTTACAGTAGGGCAAGAACTTGGTGAATATTTAAAAAATAATGGAAAAATTTTCTTAAATAATATAAAAAAAATTTACAATAAAGAGTTGATTTGGAAAATTGATCCAAATCTTTCCTTGCGCCGTTATTCAATAGTTAAAGTCAATGAGGATGAGGTTCAAGAATCTATCAATAAAGTTGACTAATCAATTTTAGCTGGTTTGACAAAAACTTCCAATCTTGATACAGTCTTTACCGTTAAAATTGAAGGATCGAAACCCAAAAGAAAATTGTTATAACAAGAATAAAAAATTTAAATAAAACTACGACTAAGGAATGGAGGAGATTGGGAATGTTTGCCCTTATTGAAGCTAGTGGAAAACAATATCCAGTTCAGGAGGGTTCGGTTATTCAACTGGATAGCTATCAAGGAAGCTTGAAGGACCAAGTTATTTTTGAACGAGTTTTATTGGTTCGGGATAAAGATGAGGTTATAGTTGGTCATCCTTATGTAGCAGGTGCTAAGGTCAAAGGACAGGTTTTAAGGAATGGAAAATCAAAAAAAGTAATGGTTTTTAAGTATAAACCCAAGATTAAATACCGTCGTTTAACTGGTCATCGACAACCAATGACCCTAATAAAGATTCAATCAATTGAATTTTAATTTTGAGGAGGCTAAATTCTATGGCACACAAAAAAGCAGGAGGAAGCGGTAAAAACGGTCGTGATAGTAATTCCAAACGGTTAGGTGTAAAAAAATATAGCGGTCAATTCGTTTTAGCTGGAAACATTCTCATCAGACAACGAGGAACGAAAATAAAACCGGGAGTTAATGTTGGAACTGCCAGAGATTATACCCTATTCGCTCTTCAAAATGGGTATGTTTTCTATCAAGATAAATTGGGAAGGAAATATATTTCCGTTCTTCCGGTGATGCCTTCCAAGGCTTCTTAATTAGGAAAATTCACTGAGAATCAATATTTCTCCTTTTTTAATTTTTAACCAATTTTTAATCAATTATTGAAAAAATCATGCAGAATAGTTGATTAGATCATTTTTGAGGTGTTTGATTGTTTGTTGATCGAGTTATATTAAAAGTTCGCTCCGGTCGTGGTGGTGATGGCGCAATCAGTTTTTTAAGAGAAAAATATGTCCCTCGGGGTGGACCAGCCGGCGGCAATGGTGGGAAAGGAGGGAATGTTGTTGTTATTGCCTCCTTTCAGAAAAAAA
>JAGPGC010000104.1 GCA_018056205.1 Candidatus Atribacteria bacterium
GGATGAGACCCTCACGGCTTCGGAATACGAAGCCTCAGGGTGACGGCTTTACTACTCATCACTCGTCACGGTATTTTCAAGAATGACACTCATGTTGCTTAAGCCGCACCACATAAGGATGAAAATAATGCCCCCTCACCCTGACCCTCTCCCACCAAGGGGCGAGGGAAAAAGAAATTTGAAATAATAAAAGTGTTCCTTCTTCCTTGATGGGAGAAGGTGAGGATGAGGGTGAAATTTAAACTCATCACTGATTACTCGTCACTCGTTACGTTATTTTCAGGGTAGAAGGATGATTAAGGTAAATAACTTCCAATAGGAAGTTGGTATAATCGATGAACCATAGTCAGAACCGTCTCGCTTAAATGAGTTTTACCGTGATTTACTGGATCCATGACGCAACCATCGATGGTGTGTCCTCCAAAACCAACTACATGACCAAATTCGTGAAGGAGGGTTGCATAAGTTGGACATATATTTTCATCAGGATAAATAAAAATTGTTGCCCCGTATATCGTAGAATTGTTTCTGATATAAACTTCAGTGTACCCGCAATTTTGAAATAAATTTAAACTATAATCAACGGTAATAATGATTGGGCTGAAGGGATTAAGGCTCAGATAAAAAGAAGTCGGACCCCCGATTACCTCATTCCATTGGTCAAGAATTTCTTGAAGATGAGGATATCCTGTCATATCGAAAACTTCAACAATTCCATTTGGCCAACGGGTTACGAAATTTTCATCCCAACTATATTTTTTAATTAAAGAATCGGCATAGGTGTCTACCGGAGGAAGAGTTGGTGAGATGTGAGTTGGAAGATTTTCAAATTGAAAAAGGCTGGGGGTACAGGAAGAAATGATGAAAGAAAGAAAAACCAGACCCAGCCAAGGAAGATATTTTTTATATTGATTCTTCATAAACTCCCGTCCCAATGAGCCCTTGATTACAGCAGCCGTTTTTATTCATATTTTTACCATATTGAGACCTATAAAATACCAACCAAAATTTATATTGAATGAATCACATTCAATATTTTATTTGGAATTAATTAAACCTGAAACAACAACCGATTATTGGGGTTTGAATTTATATATTGGATAAAATATCAATCTTTAGCTTAATATGTACAATAATATTATATCGAAAACATCTTATTATGAAACTACTTTTATACCCCAATGATATAAAATCATATCATATGAACTAATCTTGTCTCACATTTGCACATTCAATTTCGCTGCTGATTACTCTTTATAAATTTTATTAAAATTTGGTCTTAAAGGGAGGAGAATGTTTTTATGAATATGAAATTAATAGGGGTTATTATTTTTTTGGCATTTTACCTTTTTGTTGGCCTGGAGGTTTGGGCTAAGTCAAGCTCACATCAGGAGACAGCTCTTTTTGAAGTTGAACCGGGAACTCAAAAAATTATCTCACTAAAAAAAGATATAGCTTCTACTTTAGCCTTAAAATTTATTTCAGTTACAACTGATCAACCAATCTATTGGCCAGATGAAGAAGTTCATTTAAAATTGGTGTGTCCTATCCGGCCGTCATCACCTTTCACTATCCTTCTTCAAAAAAAGGATTCAACTCCCCATGAAATTGGACCTCTATCTCTAAATGAAGCGGGTATACTGGTTGAAACTGTTCTCAATGGAAAAGAAAAAAGACTTGAAATAGGGGAATATCGTCTTGAAGTTCATTCCGAAGATGGTACTTTGAGCGGATATACCACTTTTTCGGTAGTTGAAGGAGCCTTGGGGGCAATTTCGTTTGCTCATGATTTTAGAGAAGTAACCAGTGCAGAAGAATTGAATAATACCTCGGGTGCATGGTTTTTGGGGAATGCTTCAGGCGCTGGATTACGTTGGGGTAATGGTTTAAATGTAAAGAATGAAATAAGAGTTTTCAACCAACCATTTGAAGGTGAAGCTATTGTAAAAAGTAGATGTTATCTCCCCGGTTGTGATGGTATTGAAGCTGGTACACCAGTGAGTGTTTTTATCAAAAATGGTCAACTGGAAACGGTCTTGGATGTTGGGGGGCATTCTGGCCCTTTTGAAATTGAGGTTATAACCGATAAAGGAACTATCTGATATCTATTTAGCCGTTCGGGTCACATAGAACGTCAAGCTATACCGATTACCTCAGGATTCACCAATTGCTTCAGTGTCTCTTTAGCTCCTTATCAAGACTCGACCCCAATTTATGGGCGAGGCCTCTACATCATCGAAGATGAGCATCAAAGTCAGGGTCCCGTTGAATTAACTTCAGTAGTTACCAATCCTAACCAAGAATTAGAGTTATTAATCAAGCAAAGAATTAATAATCCCCGTTTATACCTTCTTTTTCCCGATGAAAAAGGAGATTTTCAGGTTCAGGAAATAAAAATCGACGAAACACTTGATAAAGGTCAGAAAATTAATTTAGCAGTGCATGTGCCATTGACTTTTATAGCATTGGGTGGTTTCCTTGAAAATCAATCTAAAATCTATGAAGGTTGGGCGATGGTATTTACTGAAACCTCTCTTGATATTGAAGTGAGTCTCCCCAGCGAAGGTCATCCCCTCCAAAAGAGCCTCATTGAAATTAGTCTTATCAACCATTTTAATCACCGTCCCCTTTCGGCATATGGTATTTTAGAGGTTTTTGATAATCGGGTTGCTTCCAAAAGTCCTCGTGAACCTTTAATTTCTGCTTTGGGTGATTCATTCCGAAATCTATCCAACTATCTTATATCATGGAGGGACTGGACGGGAATCGGTCAAGATGAGGGAAGCGAAACGGGGGTTTTAAATAAAATTGCGACAATGTTTATGGCTAAAAGCGCCGTGCCTCCTTCTTCAGAAATGAGTGACTATATGATGGAAGCACCTCTACCAGCATTTCCGCAAGGCGGAGAAACCGGGATAAGAACTGATTTTATACCCCAAGAAGCCATTCGGGAAGGAGAAAAGAAAGTTGTATACTGTGGAATGTTCCAAACTGATTCAAGAGGGAAAGCCGAAATTTTAGTTGAATTACCGACCCAAATTGGTCGTTGTACGGTTAGGATAGTGGTTATTGATCAGTTTGATTATCAAGAGAAAACTCAAATGATAGACGTACAAAAAAAGAATTATATTGAAATGACTATTCCCAAGGTGATGGTGCCTGGTGCAACTCTAAATTCACAAGTTCAAGTAGTTAATTCTGAATTGAATAACTTAATTTTAAAAATATCTGGAGCAGGATTAGCTGAACCGCTTACCTTTTCGATTGAACCAGGAACAAAAAACTTACCATTTAAGTTAATGGGAGAAAATTATGGTTCTCTTCATTTAGAACTCATTGACGCCCAAGGAAAGATATATGACCAAAGAAATTTTGAAATTCACAGCATTGAGTCTTTTCCTATGACTTTCACCGATATTTTAATTTCGAAAGGGCATTCAGTTACTATTGAACCTCAGAGGAGAATTGCTGTATATTCCAATCCGGCTCGGCTTCTTCGTGGAATGGTTACCACGATAGAGACTAATATTTATTCCTGGTTTGGTCATGCTGAAGCAATTAGCGCAGCTTGTGCAATAAGGGTACTGCTTCTATCAGCAATAGAGAAGGATTTAATAGAAGATGATGGAATGGAAGAGGCTCTCATTTCTGAAATAATAAAGGGTGTTAATGACCTCGATAATGTTTTTATGGATGCTTCTTCAAATTTAATTGCACCTTATCCTGGTTTAAAAGGGGATCCACTTTGGAGCGTTTGGGTAGTGAAAAATTTATCCTTCATGGTTTCCACCTTAAAAAGTTCTTCGAATTTAATGGAAGAATTAGGTCCCACCCTTCATAAAGCCCAAGACCTAGTCAATAGAACTCTTAAAGAATTGGAAAAAAGGGAGTATCCTATTGAAGAAGAAGGTTATTTTGATCCGGAAAATAACGAGAGGGATTTGATTCCAATAGAAGTTGATGGGAAGGTGGTCTATAAAACCTTGACCGATAAAGCCGTGGTTAAATGGTTTGTGGAAAAAGTATGGCCAATTTTTATCGATGTTCCAATAAAGAATGAGCAAGATTTAAATGCCCAATTCATCACTGCCTATGATACCTATCGTTATCTCCGTGCCTTTGAACGAAGTGGAGTGTATTTTTACTTATTGTTGAATGCCAAAGCCTTATTTATCCAAGATGATCCACACTTTTTTGAGGTATTCAACACTATTGCTAAGGGAATGATACTTACCCAAGATCCAGGAATGATACAAGGACCAGCGCTCTTGGGTGGAGTCTATTCTTCACCTAATACAATGGTAAAATTTTTAGACCTATTGCTTTTAATGATAGAAAAAAATGATATTCTGACCAATCCAATCCTAAATTTGGAAATTGCTGACAAAGCTGAAGTAGTTTCCTTGGAGGATAAACCATTTATATTGGAGCCAGTGGAGGGGAGGTTCATGTTAAATTGATTTCTCCAAACTATGTGGTTTATCAGGTGGATCGGATTGAATCTATTAACCTTTTAGATTATCTTACCGATGAAAAGTTATTTTTCTCTGTGACAACCAATAAAAATTATTTCTCCATGGGTGAAGTAGGCACAATTCATATAGAGCTTGGCCACGATAAAGACCCTTCCGAATATTACGC
>JAGPGC010000105.1 GCA_018056205.1 Candidatus Atribacteria bacterium
ATTCATAAATAATAACTCCGGCAGGCAAAAATACTCGATGGCTATCATAAGGTTCATGATCAATGCTCGGTGCATCAATTCCTACTCCTTTTATTTTCTGATCAACTAAATATTGAGCAGCTTCCCCAGATAAACCCGCATATTGCCGAAAATAATCTTCATTACCATATCGAATGTTATCCTTAGTACAAAATAAAATAATATCATCAGGGAGAATATCAATTCTTTGTTGGCTAACAACTCTCAGTAGCTCATCTTTAGAAAGGTTCTTCTCAGGTTGAAATTGACTAATATCAATTGTGCGACATCTGCCACAAAATCGGTCAACAGGTATTTCTTCAACCGAAAGTCCGTTTTTATTAAAGTGAGATGGAACATCAAGATGAGTACCGGTATGTTCAACCATAAAAAAAGCAGTGGTGGCATTAGGATGAAGATCAAGAGTAGTCCAAGGAAAAAAAATTGGTGATGGTTGCCCGGGAAAAACTGGTGAACCATTATAAACTGGAAGTGTAAGATCAATCCAAAGGGTAATTACATTTGATAACATTATTCTTTCTCCCTTTATTATCAGCCTTTACTATATTGATATTTTATAGTGTTTTCTATTTTTAAAGTGGTCCGATTCTTTTCTAATGTTTTAGGGTAAATGGCGTGGAGCTCACGGATAAAATACCTAATGGGATTGAAAACACAAACCCTTTTCTATTCATGAAATATTTTTATAAATGGACAAAAATTTTTGGAGTGAACGGTCGTAGGTTTTTTCTACTTCAGGTGAGAAAAAACATGCTGGTAGTTCATGATGAGACCAATGATATTGGATGCATTCACAACACACACCCTTTCGGGGACAAGGTTCATAAGTACATGAACAAGTTGAAAAATTCTTTTGAATCTTACACTCGCGCATATTTTTCATCCTTCTTTTCCAAAGATCTATCAGGGATTACCGTTTCTTTAATTTTTATCTTGTTTTCATAAAGTAAGTAAGCATAAATGATTTCAATATACATTTTGATCCGGTGATATAAACCCAAAAATGGACCATATTTTTCTTCCTTATGATAATGAGAAATGCCCCAAAGCGGAACCATTTCAACCTGGCCGCCAAAATCACGAGCAAAATGAGTAAGAAATACTTCGACACCAAATCGAGACCAAGAAAAATCTTTAACGCTCCGTATCCAGGCTCCTCGAACCGCCCGTTGACCATTTAAAATAGGACAAATCTTCTGGGCTAAATCTGTTGAACCTCTTCCTCCTTTAAATACCCCGATGGTCATCACTAACGACGAATTATTGATTATTGGTTTTACTAAATCATAAATATGCTTTTCATTTAAGTGGATGAGATCAGCATCAAGAAATAAATAAATATCACTTTCACTTTTATTTCTAATCCCGCTAACCAGAGCAGCGCCTTTACCCTTATTTTTACTATGCCGCAAAACCTCCACACCCAGCTTTGAAGACACTCGAGCTGTTTCATCACGGGAACCATCATCAATAACCAGGATTTCATCAATGAACTGAAGGTTTTTTAATACCTTCAATACTTGTGAAAGCCTTGGTGCTTCATTATAAGCTGGTACTATTGCTGTTATAGTTTGATTCTCTAACATATTAATTACCTACGACGACCCCTTTTATTTACTTTCAATAAAACGTAAAATATTATACACAAATAAATCGGAAGGGAAAAGACAAATTTGACTTCAGAAAAAATTCTTGTCAATCTTTATCGCCTTGTGATTGCAATAATTGTGCTGGTAGTTGTATATATTCTTAGAAATATCCTCATCCCATTTGCCTTAGGAGGAATTTTAGCATACGCGCTTACCCCGGCAGCCCGTTACCTCAATAATCGAGGCCTTTCCTGGAAAACTTCCGTTTCAATAATATTTTTAGCCCTACTGATTTTTTTTATTTTACTCTTTTTTCTGGTTATACCTGAAACTGTATCACAGTTTCGCACCCTTACTTCTAATCTCCCTGAATACACTTCAAAAATTATCGATATAGCAAAAACAATTGACGAACGGTATCCAGCTTTGGGCATTTCCGAAGCTATCGAGGAATTCATGATAAACCTCAGTGCGAATTTACAATCGTACCTTACTACCATTCTTAGTAATGTTGTTAATCTTTTTTCACTTATCACCAGTATTATTTTTATGGGATTTATACTAACCCCTTTTATTCTCTATTACCTTATGGCTGATGCTATAAAAATTCGTCGTTCTTTAATTCGGGTTTTCCCTTATCAAAATAGAAAAGAATATGTGAACCTCATTCGTTTGACCGATAAAATTGTGGGGGGTTTTATTCGAGGTCGATTGCTGGTGTCTCTCTTTGTGGGGATATGTGTCACAATAGGGCTTTCTCTTATGAACATTGAGTTTTCTTTAGTAATTGGCGTTATTGCTGGTATTCTCGACATTATTCCTTACCTTGGGCCAATTATTGGAGCCATCCCTGCCATAATTTTCGCTAGTACGAAATCTTTCTGGCTCGTCTTGGGAGTAGCATTGCTTTTTGGAGGAATTAACCTGGTCGAAGGAACAGTTATTTCTCCTAAGTTTATAGGAAAAGAAATCGGGTTACATCCAGTAACTGTTCTTTTTGCTTTACTGGTAGGGGGTGAATTATTTGGAGCATTGGGAGTTATTGTATCTATTCCAGTAGCTGGCATTTTGAAAGCTCTTTATCTCCACTACCGAAAACGCATCCAAAACGATATCACTTAATGCCTTTCTTCTAATTTTTTTATTTCTTCGCCAATCAGATAAAGAATTATACTTGCTTTCCCATTAAGTACCATAGCTGCTCTTTCATCAAATGGAGTTTCTTCTAAATTGACAATCATTAGCTTTTTTGTAAGAGAAGGAAGTAAATTCGCTGGTGAAACTTGAAGGCTAGAACCAATAACTAACAAAGGAAATTTTTGTACTATTTCTGTGGATTGCTCAAAACTGGAAGGAAGCACATCGCCAAAAAGAACCACATCTGGTCGAATAATACCCCTACAAAGGCATTGGGGAGGAATTTGCTCACTTTTTATTAAGGACTCCAATTCTTCAATCGAAATGGTTCTCTTGCATTTCATACAGCTTGCTGTTCGTAAATGGCCATGTATTTCCAACACTCTTTTTGAACCAGCCATTAAATGGAGACTATCAATATTTTGGGTAATTATAGCTTCAACCAACCCTCTATTTTCCCAATCGGCTAATGTTTGGTGTGCTGGATTTGGACGTGCCTTTTTAAATTTCATAAGAATTGGAAACCCAACTTTATAAAATAAATCAGGATGATTATAAAGAACATCGGTAGAAAGAATTTCCCTGGGATCATATTGATTCCACAATCCAGTTCGGGGGCTGCGAAAGTCAGGAATTCCACTTTCGGTTGAAATACCAGCACCAGTAAGAACAACCCACGGTCGATTTAAACATAAATATTCTGCTGCTCTTTCATACATTTTTTTATCAAAAACCATCAAAATATTCTCCCTTAAGTTTGTTTATCAATGAATTTATATCCTATCTTCTAAAAATTTTTGCAATTGAAGAAGATTTAATTTTTATAGCCAGAGGTTTGGCTGCAAAAGTATTCGGTTTTTATTACGAAATATACCTTTAACTCTACCAAAATAAGAAAAACCTCTCAAAAGAGCTTTTTTAACTTCATATAACTCATAATTTGAACAACCAATAAGTGCAACTTTACTCATTTTGTCCTTTCCGAAGAAAAAATTTTATTAAAAATACCTCTTATGCTCTTGTCCAGCTGAAAAAATAATAGTTATAATGAACCAGGGTTGATTACATTTAAAAACCAAAGAAAAATGACTAAAGGAGTTTTAATATCAATTATGAAGACAACCACCAAAGAAATAGTCTTAATTGGTATATTTATTGCTATTGGTGTTGTTCTAACCCGTTTTGCCAGTCTTAGAATTCCCTTAGGAGGAATTGAGGGAATACGGATTGGCTTTGGTCCTCTATCGATTATTTTGGCTGGGATTCTTTTTGGACCATTATATGGTTCATTTATTGGAGCATTGGTTGATATCATAGGTTATATTTTAAGTCCCATAGGACCTTATATGCCTCACTTCACCTTATCCTCGGCTTTATATGGTTTTATTCCAGGGATTATGAGTTCTCGTCTGGTATCTCAATATCATAATGTTAAGTTTTTCCCTAAGCTTCATGTTTGGGGAATCATTACCATAACACAAATATTAGTCGGATTGATTCTCACACCAATTTTCCTTCACTTTATTTTTGATATTCCCTGGAAGTTGCTGGTCATTCCAAGAATCATTAGCACTCCAATCCAAATATTCCTTTCTGGATTTATCCTTCAACTGTTGTTTAAAACTCCTTCTTTTTCATCTCTGTTTTTTTTCTCACATCATTAATAAAAAACTAATAATTAGCATGAAGCCTATTATCCTTTATCCAAATCTTGGGAATACTTTGGATTCAATTCCTGGAGATTGCTTAAATAATCC
The DNA here is from genome assembly GCA_018056205.1 of Candidatus Atribacteria bacterium. Lineage (GTDB taxonomy): Bacteria > Atribacterota > Atribacteria > Atribacterales > Atribacteraceae > Atribacter. Next base: position 4,523 of record JAGPGC010000105.1, read on the forward strand.
TTGGTATTAAAAAGCAAGTTAAAATGACGGTATTCTTCACCAGCTAAAAAAGACAAGAATTCTTTAATTTTTTTATCTTCAATTTCTTTTTCCATA
>JAGPGC010000106.1 GCA_018056205.1 Candidatus Atribacteria bacterium
AAGCGATCCCACCATAAGGTTGGGTTGATGGTTTTAAAATAGCCTTGATGCCTTCGGCTTCTAAGAAACCTTTAATAAGTTCGGCTTCTAAGTTATTTTGTGCTAATTTAACAGTACGGTAATTCATATCGGTTCCGCCTTACTGAATTTTTCAAGTTACTATTATAACCAATCTTTTTTAATAAATACAATAAAATTATGAATGGAAAATCAATAATAAATTGCGGTGTAAATCAATTATAATAATAGAAAGGATAGATAGTTGGAGGAGGAATAATTTAAGTTGGAAGGGATGCTTTATAGTAGTTTGGTTGGCTAACCAACCGGTTGAAAAGACAGTAATTAGAGATGAGTGGGCTGTGATCAAAAAAATCGTTCCTTGTTAATTAAAAGGAGGTTTATTATGAATACCAATAAAAAAATTGTAGTAATTGCTTTAACAGTTTTAAGCCTATCTCTTTGGATGAGCTTTATGGTAAGCGCTGAAGAAGTGGTATTGCGAATTGGTTCACCAAATATGGTCAACACCGCCAATATAGTTTTTGATGATTATCTGCCGGTTTTTGCTCATATTTCTAATCCACCTCTCACGAAAATGAATGCTGAAGGACAAATTGTTGGTCAAAGCGCAAAATCAATCGAAGTGAGTTCAGATAATACGACTTGGATCTTTCACCTTGATGATTCTCTCTATTGGAGTGATGGGAAGAAGGTGACTCCCCAGGATATAAAATTTACCATTGAGTTTATTGCAGAGAATGTTCCCTGGGCTGGTTGGTTAAAGGAAGGTCTTCGAGATATCTCTATAAAGGAACCAGATGCAGTGGTGTTGAAATTTAATAAGCCTTACACTCAGATTAGCCGAGATTTGTCCAGTTACAATTTACTTCCCCAGCACGTTTGGGAAAAAATTGAATCACCCCAGGATTATTCAAATACTGGAGAAAACGTTGGCTGCGGACCTTTCTATATCAAAAGTATAGATTTAAATGCCGGAATTATTACTATGAAAAAAAACCCATTTTGGAAAGGTCAATCTCCTCAGATTGGAACAATTGAAATTCATTTGTACAGCAACGTTGATGTTTTATCATTAGCCTTAGAAAAAGGCGATGTTGATACTTATTATCGATATGCTTCTTCTTATCCCTATCAAAACTTAGAAAGATTAAAGAAAACTGGACGTTTTGATTTTGTCGAGAAACTTAATGTGGGTCTCTATTTCTTAGCCTTTAATCTAAAGCGATCTCCTCTGTCGGATTTTAAATTTCGGGAAGCAATTTCTTATGCTATCAATTATCCGGAAATAATAAAGTTAGATGCCTTAGGATATGGGAAGGTTCCAACTCGTGGTTTTGTTCCGGATAGCATGGATCATTTTATTGAAACTGAATTATTAACTTATGATTTAGAAAAAGCCAAAAGGCTCTTAGATGAAGCTGGCTATATCGATAGTAATAAAAATGGAATACGGGAAGGATTAGACGGGAAAGAAATCCAGCTTACGATGCTGGTAGAACCTGATTATGTTCGCCGCTCAGAATTAGTCAAGGATTACTTGGAAGAGGTTGGTATTAAAGTTACGATGAAAAGTGTTGACGAATCGACTTGGATCACTCTCAAAGACCAATATGAATATGACCTCACCGTGACTCGCACTTCCCCTTGGGGAATGATGGTTCATGGGAGTTGGGCAACAGCCTATTTCGATTCCAGAAGAACTGGTGAAGGCGTTTTGCATATTGTGGATGATCCAAAATTTCTCCAGTTGGTTGATGGCTTACTAGCTACTACCGATCCGGAAAAAATAAAAGAGCTTGCTTACTCGGTTCAAAATTATTATGCTGAAACCTTACCAGCCATTGCTCTCTATTGGAATATGATTATTACACCCTTTAATCGAGAATTCATTGGGTGGCAACCCGATCCTCTTTTTGGGATTTATAACATTGATACCCTGGTCAATCTGAAGAAAGTGTCGAGGTAATTAAAAATACTGTGATGAGTGATGAGTGAACAGTGATTAGTTGATAAATTATGAAATTGTGGAATTGAGAAAACCATGGAAAAAGCCTTTCCTTTGGTGGTTAACTATGGTGTTTCTATAAAAATGATTATCATGTATAGCTTATAGATTTTTTTGAGGTCACAGCAGAATTATGTCTCGTTTAACTAAAAAAGCGCTTCGATATCTCGTTGCATTATTCTTTATTATTAGCTTAAATTTTTTTCTTCCTCGAGCAATGCCAGGAGATCCGGTGATTAATCTTCTTGGTGAGGATTTTGTTGCTGGAAAGGAAGCGGTTGAGAAAGTTCGTGAAGAATTAGGATTAAACCAACCAATAATTGTACAATACGCTGAATATTGGAAAAATTTACTTCGATTGGATTTGGGTTATTCCTACCACTTCCGAGCCCGGGTTTCCTCCCTGATCCTTTCTCGTTTGAAGTGGACCTTTGCCTTGGTTGCTCCGTCTTTAATTTTCGGAACAATATTAGGAGCCTATGCTGGCTCGCTCGCCGGATGGAGAAGAAAAAGTTTGGGTAATACTTTTTCCTTTCTTTTCTTTGTATTTATTTATTGCTCTCCGCCTTTTTTTATTTCTCTTTTACTACTCTATTTTTTTGGATTCCGATTGAGTTTATTTCCCTTGAAAGGTTTTTATACCACTGGCAATTGGATTGATATTCTAAAACACCTTTTCTTACCAGTTTTAATCATGACTCTATTTTCTGCTTCCCGAAATTTTATGGTAATGAGGGGCAGCGTTCTCCAGGAGAAGGAAAAGTTATATGTTTGGTACGCTCGAGCTAAGGGGCAATTAGGGAATAACCTTTTGTTTCAGCACGTGTTTAAAAATGCTTCTCTTCCTATTGTAACTCTTTTTGCTCTTGATTTTGGATTTTTATTTGCCGGGGCACTTTTTATTGAAATCGTTTTTTCACTTAATGGGATGGGAACTCTTATCTACCAATCAATATTATCCCGAGACTATCCAGTCCTTCAGGGAACCTTTTTGATTATTTCCCTTATGGTTATTGCAGCAAATTATCTTACTGATTGGATTTATACCTGGATTGATCCTCGAGTGAGAATTGAGTGATGAAAAGCTGGGTTTCTTACCAGAAAAAATTTTATGTTAGCCTGGGTGGAATTCTCTTTTTACTTTTTTTATCGATGGCGATTTTTGCAAGCCTCATTACCCCCTATCAACCTAAGGAACGTTTTGATCCTTTTCTCCCTCCTGGAGTAGAACACCTTTTGGGAACAAATGATATTGGGAACGATCTTTTTACCGAGTTTATCTATGGATCAAGGGTAACCTTGCTGATAGGTTTATTAACCGGTGCTTTTTCAACATCTATTGGTGTATTGGTTGGCCTTTTGGCCGGTTTCCATGGGGGATTGATAGATGAATTCTTAATGGGTATTACTGATGTGGTTTTGATGATACCACGAATACCTTTAATAATTATTCTTTCGGCTTTTCTACGCCCCAGTGTAGGATTGATGATTATGGTTATGAGTATCTTGTGGTGGACTTCTACTGCTCGGGTTATACGTTCTCGGACAATGCAAATAAGTTCGATGGGTTTTGTGGAAAGTGCTCGTTGTTTAGGATTTTCAAGTTGGCACATTCTTTTTTATGAAATTTTTCCAAATATTTTCATGATTATCATTCCAGAATTTCTTATTACGGTAGCTTCGGCCATGATATCGGAAGCTTCGCTTTCTTTTTTAGGCTTAGGAGATCCTTCTTTAAAAAGCTGGGGGATGATGATTCATCATGCTTTTCAGAGGGGTGGGTTTCTCAATGGAATGTGGTGGTGGTACGTTCCACCTGGGTTAGGTGTTACCTTGTTCGTTTTATCAATGGTATTTTTAAGTTTTTCTTTTGAAGAGGTTGAAGTTGAAAGAAGGGAGGGAACTACTATTGCCCCTTTTAACCATTGAGAAACTTGAGGTTAATTTTGATACTTACCAGGGGAAGGTAAAAGCAGTAAAAAAAGTATCATTGGAGGTTATTAGCCAGGAAACTCTGGCTTTGATTGGTGAAACCGGTTGCGGAAAATCGGTGATAGCCCAATCAATTCTGAGGCTTCTTCCTAATAATGCTCAAATCAACGGAAAAATACTTTTTCGTGATCTCGATTTGCTTAAGCTTGATGAAAAAGTTATGGCTTCCATACGAGGGAAAGAGATTGCTATTATTTTTCAAAATCCTTCCCTGGCTTTAAATCCGGTCTATTCTATAGGGTTGCAGGTTGGTGAGCCTTTTCGGATTCATCAGAGTGCCAGCCGGAATCAATCAATTCAAGAATCAATTCGCCTACTTGCTTATATGAAATTCGAAAAACCCGGGTCTGCAGTAAAAATGTATCCCTTTGAATTTTCCGGGGGCATGAATCAAAGAGTATTAATCGCTACTGCTCTGGCACTTCATCCAGCTCTTCTTATTGCTGATGAACCAACCCAAGGGTTAGACCGAGCCCTTATAAAACAAATAATCAAGCAACTGGATAGAGCACGAAAAACTTATTCATCATCACTGCTTCTCATTACCCATGATTTGACCGTTGCTCAGGCTATATCCGATCAGATTGCAGTCATGT
>JAGPGC010000107.1 GCA_018056205.1 Candidatus Atribacteria bacterium
CAAGGGTTCATTGTTCGTCTGCTGGGTGATTTTTGGGGAATGACTAATGATTATTTTCGGTTTGCGGTCAAGTCTCATGAAGAAAATAAAAAATTGATTGGGGTAATAAACGATTATGCCCGAATCCTTTAATCGAAAAGTCCTTATATTGGGAGGAGCACGAAGCGGTAAAAGCACTCTTGCTCAACAAATGGTTTGGGAAAGCGGCCTTCCAGCCATTTATTTAGCTACTGGAGTTATAACCGACCTGGAAATGAAGGACAGGGTTCAAAAACATCGGGATTCTCGTCCTCCTTCCTGGTTGACCAAGGAAACCCCTTATGGATTTCGTCAAATCAATGAAGACTGGACTGGGAAAGCAGTGTTACTAGATTGTGTGACCTTTCTGGTTAATAATCTTTTTTTACGGGAAGAAAAAGAAGAGGTGGCTTATCAACGGCTTCTCGAGGAATTCATTTATCTTTTTGAAAAGCAAAAACGAGAAGGATTTTATTTTTTAATGGTGAGCAACGAGACGGGTATGGGAATCGTACCTGAATACCCTCTGGCAAGAGCTTTTCGTGACCTCCAAGGGCGTATTAACCAATGGTTAGCCGCCAAGGCAGATCAAGTCTATATAGTATGGGCTGGAATACCAATGAAAATAAAGGGAGAGGAATAATGGGAAGGCGCTCATCGGTAATTATTCGAAATATATGGCATTATTGGTTAGTTGCCTTGAGCTTTTTAACTTGTATTCCTACTCCGAGATACCTCTATCAAACCGGTGATCTTTCCCAAGCAGCAATTTTTTTCCCAGTTGTTGGGGGGTTGATTGGTGCTTTCAACTATGGATTGTATTACCTCCTTCGGATTTTTAAGGTTGGGAATTGGTTTATGGCTTTGGTATTGGTGCTTTTCCCTTTAATTTTAACTCGTGGGTTACATCTGGATGGATGGGCTGACGTTTGTGATGCACTTTTTTCCACCACTGATGTAAACAGGCGACGCGAAATCCTCAAAGATAGCCGACTGGGGACTCACGGTGTAACAGGTATATTTTTTTTATTAAGCTTTAAAACAGCCGCCTTAGTAGAAAACTTTCTACCAATTTTTTTGATTGTAGCTCCAATGGCAGGAAGAACCGCAGCTTTGGTTATCGGAGGGTTATTTCATCCTTTCTATCAGGGAAAAAAGAGCCTTGGAGAGGAATTTATAGGCCGAATTCCTCGCTGGTCAATGGGTGTTTGGCTTATAATAATGATACTTTTTCCTTTTTTTGGGAAAGGGAATTATTACCCTATTAAAGCAGCCTTTATCTTTTTCGTGGGATGGTTATTCGGTAAATTGACAGAAAAGAGTTTTCAAGGGCTCAATGGAGATACTGCTGGAGCAGCTATTGAGCTAATTGAAACGCTTTTTTTGTATTTAGGGAGGATCTAGATGAAAATGAAACGCGCCTGGTGCCCGGGAAGCTTGGGGGAATTAGTTCAAGGAACTTGGGAAGGTAAAGAGGTACTTATTTCTTTGACCATTGACCGATATTCAGAGATGGAAGCTGAGTTGGTCGAAACAGTTGATTCGAAAAGCCTGGAGTCTATGCAAAGACTTTGGAAGAGCAAACAAGCAATGGAATTAATTCTTCAAGAATGGGGATTAGAAGATTTAACTAAAAAGATCATATTTCGAAGACGTCGTTCAATAACAGAAGGGAAAGGTTATGCTTCAAGCACCGCAGACATTACTGCTCTTTTAGCAGCCTTGGCGCTTCTTATGGAACGGGATCTACGTGAAGAAGATATAGCCCGGATTGCCTTGAGAGTTGAGCCTTCGGATGGAATTATTTTTTCGAAAATGTGTATTTTTGACCATTTACAAGGAACAATACTGGTTCGCTTTCCGGTTCCCAAATATCTAGGAGTAGTAGGGGTGGAATTGCCTGGCATTCTTGACACTTTGTCAGTTAATCGAAATTGGATGAGAAACCAATGGGAAAGGCAACAAAAGGATCTAACCGAAGCATTTAATCAGGCTCAACGCGGGTTGGAGGAAAACGACTTATTCCTTTTAGGAAAAGCGGCAACTCTAAGTAGTTGGATTGCTCAGTCAATTTTTCCGGAGCCAATTTTTAAAAAATTAATTGATATATGTTTTTCAATTGGTGGATTGGGTATAAACCGAGCCCATACCGGTAAAGCTTTTGGAATACTTTTTGATACCCGGGTTTATCTACCGAAAGAAATGATTCAACGAGCCCAAGATGCCTTAAAAGATGAAAATGTGACAGTATTTTATAACAAAGTTATTTCCGGAGGAGCGAGGATGATTAATTTATGAAAGATATTATACTTTTAAGACATGGTGATACCGAGGCAACTGAAAATGGTTATTTTGCTGGATGGAGTGATATACCGCTTTCAAAAAAAGGTGAGAAAAGGATTCTTTTGGCAAAGGAATGGTTAAAGGATTATAAATTTTTGGAAGTATGGTCCAGTCCACTTACTCGAACTCAGCAGACTACCAAGATAGTGATGAATTCTAATCATTCAATTTTGTACACCGGAGATTTAAAGGAAAGGTCCTTTGGTAAGTGGGAAGGCAAGTGTTGGGAGGAGCTGGAAGAAGCTTATCCCGATCAGGTCAAAAAGTGGAAAGAGAGCCCCTTAGAATTTACTCCACCCCAAGGAGAGAGCTTTGTAAAAGTTTTAACAAGGGTAAAAAGATTTTGGCAAATCCTTCAAAGCAAAAGCGATGGAACTTATTTAGTGGTGACTCACGCTGGGGTCATAAGGTGTTTTTTTGTTCTTCTTACCGGAATGACTTTTGAAAATAGCTTTCATTTATTGTTGGATCCAGGAGTAACAGTAAAAATTAGGGAGGACTCGGGTTTCCCTCAGATAGCTGCTATTGTTAACCATGAGGATCTCGAATGCTGAATGCCCTTCGGTTAATTGCTGGTTTCATTCTTGATGGGTTGTTTGGAGACCCGCAGGGGAAATGGCACCCGGTTGTTTTCATCGGCAAGGTAATCAGCAGCTTGGAAAAGCTGTTTTTTTTGGAGAAAAGAAACTTTAAACGAGAGTTTATTATGGGTTTTTTCTTGGTTATCCTCATGATAGGAGGAATAGGGATACCTTATTATTTCCTGAGCCTCTGGTTACAGAGACACTTTTTGATAGGATTCTGGATGTTAGAAATTTATTTTATTTTCAGTTTTACTGCTTATCGAACTTTAATAAAAAGAGTAAGTAATGTGAAATTAGCTTTGGAACAAAATGATATTGAAGCAGCTTGTCAAGGCTTAAAACACTTAGTAGGGCGAGATACTGAACATTTTACTGAAAAGGAAATAGTAAGGGCTGGGATAGAATCGCTCGCCGAAAGTTTTAATGATGGCATTTTTGCCCCTTTATTTTATACGGCTCTTTTTGGGGCATTGGGAAGTATGGTTTATAAAATTTCTAACACTTTAGACTCAATGTTGGGGCATAAAAATTCACGGTATTATTTTTTTGGTTTTGCTTCAGCTAAGTTTGATGATTTAATGAACATTATTCCTTCACGACTTAGTGTAGTTATGATTGGAATTTCAGCAATGATCTTGGGCAAGTTTTGGAAAGGGGTTTTTCAATATTCCTTACGTGATGCCCGAAAACACCCGAGTATAAATGCTGGATGGCCGGAAAGTGCTTTAGCGGGAGCCTTAGGTATTCAATTGGGAGGGACTAATTACTATGGAGGAAAGCGTGAGGACTATCCCTTTTTAGGAGAACCATTTTTGGAATTAAACCCTACTCGCATTGATGAAGCGCTCAAAGTAATTCAGGTTTCAACCTATGTTGGAGTATTGGTTTGTTGCTTCCTATCAATAGTAATTTGGTTGATTTAAGCTTTTATTTTTTAGAAGAAATATATCAGGTCAAATTTATTTTGTGATAATAATTTGAAAAGGTTTAAGGTATAATTGTTCTGATTTAGGCAAAAATATAAAAACGAGTAGCAACTTTTTTATAACCAGAACCACAAAAATTACCTTTTTATTTGGAAAAGAAGAGCAATAGAGAGATTAATGAATATAAAGTACTTCGCCCTCCTTTAATAATACAAAGTGGGCTAAGGTTAACATTGATAGTAAAAACAGAAGAAAAGAGGCGACTTGATGTACGAGCCGGAAAGATATGATCCAGGGAAGCTTAGAAAACAGATTATCTTATCGATTTTAATCAGTTTAGGGACAACTATATTTATTTTCTCGATTATTTCATTTCGAGGGATTTCAATTGACCTTTCAGTTTTTCGAGTAGAATGGTTAATAGTTGGTATATTTTTCTTAATTTTTGCCTGGATGATCGATGCTGTCCGAGTTTATCTAAATTCACGAGCCTGGAATAAGACCATTACTTTTGAACAGGCTCTGAAAACAGTCCTTTCTGGGTATTTTATGTCAACCGTTACTCCATCATCTACTGGGGGCTCTCCCGCTCAGATGTACGTGCTCAGTCGTTCAGGCCTTACTTGGGGTGAAGCCGGTAGCCTGGTGGTGGTCTGTGGGATCCTTTATCAAGTGAGCCTTCTTTTTTTAATCAGTGTCTTTATATTTATT
>JAGPGC010000108.1 GCA_018056205.1 Candidatus Atribacteria bacterium
ATCCTATAGCTTGAAGAATGGTTCCAGACTCCATCCACTACCCCCCTCAAAAACTCATTTATCAGAAAATAATCAGAGGGGACTTTTGAGGATTATTCAAAAGTCCCCTTTACCTACAATTTCGGTTTTCAAATACCAAATCACCATCTAATTTGCTTATTTAAAGAGATTCATCTTTTAAAACAGGAACCACAATCTATTAAAGTTTTCGCTTTAGAATTTTTTATCTTGCTCTAAGCTCTGGTTTATATTGGCCAGTTTTTATAAATTCCTGAACAACTGGTAACCAACTATCATCCATATCCCAAGGAATTAATTCAGCTTCCCAAGTTTTCTGATTAACCCAGACGACTGGAGAATAAGTCTTTTTCTGATAGGTCTGGCCTTTCAGCATTGCGATCAAATTTGCAGCACATATCATACCATGCAATCCTGGTGATTGGCTGAGGCAATAATCTATATTTCCCTTTTTAAGATTTTCAACGTCCATCGGACCGCCATTGACAGAAACAACCACAACCTTATCTCGAGGCACATTTTCTTCTTTCAATGCTTGAATGATACCTTCAGTGATTTCTTGACAGGAACCTATCGCAACATTGAATTCCAAGCCTGATTGAATGAGGGTTTTCATTACAGATAGAGATTTATCAGTAGCATAATCTCCGAACTGAATATCAGTGGCCAATTTCATATCTTCCAATTTTGATATTTCATCTTTAAAACCGGCTATTCCTTGCATAACCGGAGGGCTACCAGCAAAACCTTGAATGTTAATAATAGAAATTGGACCCTCGATGTCGTTTCTTAAGTTGCGGGCAATAAAACGATAAATTTCATTCCAGTTAAAATCGATGTCGGCAAGGGGTTTTCCTTTCCCTTCAGCAACTCCACTTTCTGTAACCTGAATTGGGATACCAGCTTCGTTGGCCAAACGACAAGAATATTCAGCACTTTCAGGGGTTGCAGCTGTAACATTGATTCCATCAACACCCATGGTTATCAAGTTTTCCACAGCCTTGGTTTCTTCATCAGCTTTATAGTTATGATGGAGACGAACTGTTTTAACTCCTTCAACTTGAGCAACCAATTCAAATCCTTGTACAAATGAAGAAAACCATCCAATTTCATAGGGGATTACATAACCGACCGTCAGCTGCTTATTTTCCTGTGCTCCAACTACTATTGAAGAAAATGCTATTACAAAAATAGCGAAGATAAGAATAAAATTTCTTAATTTTACCATCATCCATCCTCCCTTGTTTCTTTTTTATTAATTTACAAAAACACTTGCTGCCATTATATAATAACCCCTAAGTAATTTGTCAAACATTAGTATAATGTTTCAAAAAACTTTTAAAGTACTAAAAAATTATTAACAATGATTTTTTATTGAGTTCCATATCAACCCCCTTAATAGTTATTATAGTATAATACAAAACATAACTGTTCTTATTATTTACTTTTAGGTAAAATTATTTTGTTTTAAATAGCCACCTTTCAATAAATTTATTCCTTATAGTTTAACAAATCTCCAAATTACTTTCATCAATTAAAATATAATCAAAGGATTTCCGATAACCTTAAACTCATCTTAAATAATCGGCTAATAGCTGGATTCTTCTTACGACAATTCAGTAAACTAATATTATTATACTGTTTTAGTCGGGAAAAAATTAGATAATTTTCCCAAATTTTGAACCCGGAAGGTTTACGGGTTACTAGAAATTTAGTAATCATTAACCGAAAATATTAACCTAACTTATAGGAGGTTCCAATTATGGAAAAATTACATCATCTCTTCGAACCAATTAGTATCGGAAAAATTGAAATTCCTAACCGAATTTGTCATGTTCCCACTGATACCAGCTCTGCTCATATTGATGGTTCGGTCACGGAAAGAGATATACATCATTACGCTACCATTGCTAAAGGTGGTACCGGCTTCATAATAGTTGGAGCAACTTCTGTTGATGGGAAAAATGGACGATCAACTGTAACCAACCTGGTTGCTGATGAGGATTACTTTATACCTGGGTTGGCACGGCTTGCCGATTCAATGCATTGGTACGGGGCAAAATGTGCCGTTCAACTTCAACACCCGGGGAGGCAAGCAGCTTTACCCAGAGAAGGAAAAATTACCTCTAATGATATGGCTGTTAGCCTTCCCTGGTCACAAAGTCGAACCATTGTTTACGCCAATGCCGATGAAAGTAAAAAAACCGTTCGGGTTTTATCTACAGATGAAATCATTGCTTTGATAGATCTTTTCTCCGAAGCAGCTTGGAGGGTCAGGCAAGCCGGCTTTGACGCAGTTGAGCTTCATGCTGCCCATGGTTACCTTCTATCACAATTTATGAGTCCTTATCTCAACAAACGAATTGACCGTTTCGGGGGAAGCTTTGAAAATCGACTTCGTTTACCATTAGCTATTGTGGATTCGATTCAAAAAAAATGCGGTAAAGACTTCCCAATTCTTATTCGTTATTCTGTCGATGAGTGGGTTCCAGGGGGTCGTGACCTTTCTGAATCAATTGAGGTCGCTAAAGAATTTGAACGAGTGGGTGTGGCAGCTTTAGACCTAAGCCAATGCATCCAGGAAAGACCGGGAGCCGGCTTTGATCCAATGTACTATCCCGAAGGGTGGACAATTTACGCTTCGGAAGAAATAAAAAAACAGGTCCAAATTCCGGTTATTAATAGCCATTCGTTAAGAAATCCAGAATATTGTGAACAAATATTAGCCGAGGGAAAAACTGATATGATTGGCCTTTCCCGCCAGTTATTAGCAGATCCCTACTGGCCATTAAAGGCTAAATATGGGAAAATAAGGGCAATTAGAAGATGTATTTCCTGTCTCACCGGTTGTTGGTCTGATTCGATTTTAGCAAAAAAAGAGGTCACTTGCGCCATTAACCCGGCTTGTAATAACCAACAATTCGAAATCAAGAAAAAAACTGCCACTCCTATTCATATTGCTGTGGTTGGTGGAGGACCAGCCGGTTTAGAAGCAGCCCGGGTTGCTCATGAACGTGGCCATTTAGTGACTATCTTTGAAAAAAGTGGAGAGCTTGGAGGATCGATTCTTGGATGCTGCATGGTCAATGGAAAAGAAAAAATGAAATGGTATGCCGACTGGATTCGTTATCAAATCGCCGATCTTGGTATTGAAGTTAAATTAAGAACCTCTCCGACTATTGAAGATTTGAGTTCTTTTGATTTGGTTGTCAACGCAACCGGAGCTCATTCTTATGTACCAGAAGTGCATGGTTTAAAGGACGTTATTATTCCTTTTGAAAAAGTAATGGCTTGTCCAAAAGTATCCTGTGAATTCCACCCCAAAGATCGGAAACCTCTACCACTTAAAGGTACAAAAACTATAATATGGGGTGATCATTATGCCGCAGCTGATACAGCTGCCTATTTAGCATCTATTGGGAAGGAAGTTACCATAGTAACCGATCAAAAGGAATTCGGCTCTAAAATTGAAGTTATACATAAGTATGTTCTTTTCAAACGGTTTCAACAAACTGATGCCGAGGCTTTAACATCAAAACCATATAAGTTTCCTGTGAAAATTTTTAACGAATTCACTATAGATGAAATAACTGAACATGAGCTCATATTGTTAGATAAGAATTTCAAAAAAATAACCATACCTTACGATCATGTTGTAACTTGTTGGACACGACCCAATATTGACCTCTATGAAAAAATAAAAGCAGCAGCTATTCCAGTGGTGAATGTTGGTGACTCAGTTGAACCAAGAAACTTACATGCTGCTATTAAAGAAGGAACTATCATTGGTCTAAATATTGAAAAAAATATTTTACTTAATCCCAATCGCGCTCCAGTTAACGGTCTCCCTTTGGATATTGAAGGACAATTTTTAAGACCATAAAATTCTTATTCAAAAGAGAAATAATTTATATAATGAACATTCAAGCTTAAATTGTCTCTTTAGACGATAACTAAACAGTTAAATAATGAAACCTGAGGAGATCCTTATGAACAAAAAAATTCGGATTTTGGTAGTTGGACTGGGAGGCATGGGAAGTACGCATGCCACTGCTTATACAAAATTAAATGAATATGAGATTATCGGTTTTGTAGATGCCATGCAAGCTGAAAGGGCTCAGAATTTAGCTAAATCTTTAAAAATTTCTATTCCAGTTTTTACCAACTATTATGAAGCTATGAAACAATTAGAGCCTGATGCGGTTTCTATCAACACTTATCCTGACACTCATGCCGAATATTCTATTTATGCAATGAAACACGGTTGTCATGTATTTGTAGAAAAACCGATTGCTAGAACAGTCGATGAAGCAGAAACCGTTGTGAATATTGCTCATGATACCAAAAGGAAGTTGGTGGTTGGATATATATTACGCCAACATCCAGCCTGGCAGCAATTTATCCAGCTCGCTCGCCAATTGGGCAAACCTTTGATAATGAGGATGAATCTGAATCAGCAAAGTTTCGGACATGAATGGTCGGTCCATAAAACCTTTATAAAAAATATGCCTCCCCTCGTTGACTGTGGAGTTCATT
>JAGPGC010000109.1 GCA_018056205.1 Candidatus Atribacteria bacterium
ATGCCCAAGACGAAATGACCAATCCAAAAAGAACTGTAACAACTACAGTAATTATTCAAAATGGAGAAATTCGGCGGCTTCCCGTTCGAACTACCAAACCCTTTCCACTTCGACGCATTTCTGAGTTGATCAAATTTCTTTCGACTATAGAAGTCAAAGCACCTATTAAAATCGGTCAGGTTATTGTGACAAATTGTTTAGGAGAGGATGTTGATATTATAGCCACTCGGTCTATCTCTGGTCGATCCTACAAAATACAATGATGAGTGAGTCGTGAAGAGTAAAAAATGAAAAAGAAACCCACTCCGTCACTAGGTGATATCCCTCCGAAAAAGAGGAATTTTTTGAAAGGTCTTTCATTATTTGATTTTTTATTCCCCTCTGGGGAGGAGTATAGGGGGTGGGTTATAAGATTTGTTATATTTTTATTGTCATTTAGGCTTTATGGCATAACAATCTTTAAATTTTAGGAATTTTAATTAAATATTTCTTGAGAAATTTCCCATCATATTCCTCCTCTTTCCCTTTATTACCAAGATTTTAATCTTTTAATATTTTTTCCTAATTTGACAGACAATAAATTATTCGATATAAATATAGCAGTTTTATTATTGAGAAATAGAAAATGAGAAATTTCTCATAAATGATTAACTTTGCTTTTCATTAAAGTTTAAGAAAGCAAAAAATAGAAGATACGAGATAAATTATATTGGTTTAATTTTAGAGAACGATTTAATATTCTTAGTTCATAAGAAAAGTTACTTCAGATATAAAAAGTTTAATTGAGTAGCTCTTTAAAAAAAGGAGGTTACTTTAAATTTGCTCACCATTGATAAAAAATTAGATATGTACCGGCAAATGATAACGATTCGGTTATTTGAAGAGCAGGCCGAGTTGCTGTACATTGAAGGAAAAATTTTTGGTACTTTTCATCTTTATGTTGGCGAAGAAGCGGTAGCGGTTGGTGCTTGTGCTGCCTTAAAACCGGATGATTATATTACCTCTACTCACCGTGGTCACGGACATTGCATTGCTAAAGGTGCTGATGTAAACCGGATGATGGCGGAGTTAATGGCAAAAGATACTGGATATTGTCACGGAGTTGGAGGTTCGATGCATATCGCCGATGTTGAAAAAGGAAATTTAGGTGCTAATGGAGTAGTAGGAGGTGGTATTCCTATTGCTACTGGTGCTGCTTTAGGGTGCAAACTGCAGAAAAATGAAAAAGTAGTACTCTGCTTTTTTGGAGATGGAGCTTCCAATACCGGCGCTTTCCATGAATCGATTAATATGGGTGCTGCATTTAAACTTCCAGTAGTATATATATGCGAAAATAATCAATATGCGATGTCAACCTCAGTAAAATATTCCTTAGCAATTAACGATATCTCTGAACGTTCTAAGGCCTATGGAATTCCTGGGGTGACTATTAATGGAAATAAAGTTCTTGAAGTTTTTGAAACGGTTAGCTTAGCTATTGAACGAGCCCGAGAAGGGAAGGGGCCAACTCTTATTGAAGCCAAAACCTATCGCTGGAAGGGTCACTCAAAAAGCGATAAAAATGTCTATCGTACTAAGGAAGAAATAAAAAGTTGGAAAGCCCGCTGTCCCATCCAGTCTTTCCGCCAGTACCTCATCACCGAAGAAGGCGTAGAAAATGATGTTTTAGAAAATATTGATACCGAAGTAAAAAAACTCATTCAGGAATCAGTTCAATTTGCTGAGCAAAGTCCCGAACCCAGTTTAGAAGCGGTGAGGAGGATGGTTTATGCCTGATCGAGTGATTACTTATTCTGAAGCCATCCGGGAAGCATTACGTGAAGAAATGAGAAAAGATCCACGAGTATTTTTGATGGGTGAAGATATTGGTATTTACGGTGGAGCCTTTGCAGTGACCCTTGGATTATTAGAAGAATTTGGTCCAGAACGGGTGATTGACACCCCAATTTCAGAAGCTGCCATTATCGGTGCTGCGGCAGGAGCCTCTTTAGTAGGAATGCGAACTGTAGCTGAAATTCAATTTTCAGATTTTATCGCTATTGGAATGGATCAATTGGTCAATCAAGCAGCAAAAATTCGATTTATGTTCGGTGGAAAAGCTAAAGTTCCAATGGTAGTTAGAGCTCCAATTGGTTCGGGAACTGGAGCAGCAGCCCAGCACTCTCAAAGCCAGGAAGCTTGGTATGCTCATGTGCCAGGACTAAAAGTAGTCATGCCCTCAACTCCGGCTGATGCTAAAGGGCTTTTAAAAAGTGCGATACGTGATGATAATCCGGTGGTTTTTTTAGAGCATAAGTTATTGTATAAAACTAAAGGAGTAGTTCCTGAAGAAGATTATTTGATTCCGATAGGCAAGGCTGATATTAAGAGAGCTGGGAACGACCTCACCATTATTGGTTATTCCAATCTCATACCAAAAAGCTTACAAGCAGCAGAAATATTGGCTCAAGAAGGGATTAATGTTGAAATTCTTGATATTCGCACCCTTCGTCCACTTGATACGGAAACAATTTCTCAATCAATCCAAAAGACTCATCGAGCGTTGGTGGTTTATGAAGCTCCTCAATTTGGAGGGTTTGGAGCCGAGGTAGCGGCATTTATTGGAGAAAAATGTTTTGATAACCTCGATTCACCAGTCGTTCGCTTAGGAGGTCTTGAAATGCCACCTCCTTATAATCCTCGTTTAGAAAAACAAGGAGTTCCTCAGATGGAAGACCTTATAAGTGGAGCAAAAAAATTAGTAAAAGGGAAATGAGCATGAAGTCCGAAACCTTTCATCTCGATCTGATGCGCGAGGTAGCTAAATTATATTATTACGAAGATCTAACCCAGGATCAGATTGGAGAAATTATCGGTCTTTCTCGGCAAAAAGTTTGGAGAATGCTCAAGAAAGCTAAAGAAGAAGGGATAGTCCAAATAAAAATTATAGAACCATCGTTGGATAAAGTATCTGAGCATGAAGCTCGGCTTCAGGAAAAATATAGTTTAAAAGAAGTTAAAATTGCAGTTTCATTTCAAGAAGACGAAAAAATACTTTTAAGACGAGTTGCCCAGGTAGCAGCATCCTATATGAAAAATCGTATCGAACCTTATACTACCTTGGGAGTGGCCTATGGGAAGACCATATTTGAAATGATTCATTATCTCACTCCAAAGAAAATACCGGGCTTGAGAGTGATTCAAATTATGGGTGGTTATGGAAAATTAAAAGGAGATGTAATGGCAGTCGAATTAGCCCGTCGCATTGCCGAAAATTTTGATGGCCAAGTTGTTTATCTAATGGCCCCAGCCTTTGCTAAGGATCAAACAACCCGTGATGCAATTATGAGTAATGAAGGTGTATTCAAGGTCCTCGATATGTCACGGAAAGCTGATATAGCCTTGGTAGGAATTGGTGGCGTTTCGGAATCCTCAACACTACTTGATACCGAAGACTTATATGATTATGAAATTGAAGAACTCAGGAAGAAAAAAGTGGTCGGGAATATTTGTGGAAATTTTTATGATGAGACAGGAACTATAATAGAAACCTTAGCAGATAAGAGAAGGATTAGTATTAATCTTAAAGATTTACAAAAGATACCATTGGTTATTGGAGTTGCTGGAGGAAAGAACAAACTTCTTCCCATTCTTGGAGCTCTTAATGGAAGATTTATTAAGGTGCTGGTAACTGATGACCTAACTGCTTCACGATTAATCAATCACCAAATTAAGTAAATTGAGCAAAGTTAACGAGGTGAACTTATGTTAGAAGATTTGAGAGATAAAGTTTATGATGCCAATATAGAGCTTCAAAAAAAGGGTTTAGTGATCTACACCTGGGGGAATGCCAGCGAAATTGATCGGGGAAAAAATTTAGTAATTATTAAACCCAGTGGTGTCCCTTATGAGAAACTCACCCCGGAAATGATGGTGATTGTTGATCTTCAAGGACGAATTGTTGAAGGGAATTTACGACCCTCAGTTGATACGAAAATTCATCTGGATTTGTATAAGGCTTTTTCTGATTTGGGTGGTATTGTTCATACTCATTCGACTTACGCAACGGCTTGGGCTCAAGCCCAAAAGAGCATTCCGTGTTTAGGTGGAACCCATGCTGATTATTTTTATGGTGAAATTCCCTGTACAAGACCTCTAACCGAATGGGAAGTAGAAGAATCCTTTGAAGGAGACACTGGAAAAGTGATTATGGAGTGTTTTACTAAAAAGAATCCTCTTGACGTCCCAGGAGTATTAGTAGCAAGTCATGGACCATTTTCCTGGGGGAAAGATTGCCTTCAAGCGGTTTTTAATGCGGTGGTTCTTGAGGAATTAGCTCGTATGGCCTTATTAACCTTCCAAATCAATCCAGAAGTTCAGAGCCTACCCCAAGGTTTATTAGAAAAGCGTTATCTACGAAAACATGGTAAAAATGCCACTTATGGACAGAATTAGATTTTCATTGTAATAGGCTTTAAGTGAAATATAAAATAACTTGAAAATAACTTTAATTTCTGATTAAAAAGGGGGGATTATCAAAGTGAAGATCAGTTTACATGC
>JAGPGC010000110.1 GCA_018056205.1 Candidatus Atribacteria bacterium
AATAGTGGATTATTAATGGATTTGAAAGCTGAAAATAAGAATGTTGGTATAAAATTAATTTTTTCTACGGGGTTAGATGTTAATCATAATATTATCAGTAGTGAAGAAAAGATTCGGGAAAGAGGTTTGGATTTTCTCAAAAAAAGAATAGAAATTGTTCATGATTTTGGTGGTGATATTATTTCTGGAGTTTTATATGCACCCTGGGGCTATTTTACTGGAAAACCAAAAACCAAAAGTGAATGGGAATATTGCAAAGAAGGATTATGGAAAGTTGCAGAGTTTGCCAAAGATGCTCAGGTATATATTGCCATCGAGCCAGTAAACAGATTCGAATCCTATTTTCTAAATACTGCTGCCGAAGCAAAACAACTCATAAATGAAATAGGTCATTCTTTTATTAAAATTCATTTAGATACTTTTCAAATGAATATTGAAGAAAATAGCATGTATGAAGCAATAACCACTGCTGGTGAATTATTATATTATTTTCATTGTTGTGAAAGTCATAGAGGAATACCAGGGACCGGACATGTGGAGTGGGATGAGGTATTCAAAGCTTTTAAAGAAGTTGGGTATAATAATTGGTTAACTATTGAATCTTTTACTCCAGAAATTATGGGGTACGATTTCGGAAAACAAGTATCTATTTGGAGGAAAATTGCTGAACCTGACGAAATTGCTAAAAAAGGATTAGATTTTTTGAAAAGCATGGAATTGAAGTTTTACAAGGCAGAAAATTTATAAAGGAAAGCGAGGAATAAAATTTGGATAAAGTAAGATTTGTTTTGGTTGGAGCTGGAAGAGCGGGAATGGTTCATGGTCGGAATTTAACAAGTTATATTCCAGAAGCCGAATTGGTAGCTATTGTTGATATTGATGAGGGACGAGCAAGACAATCAGCCGAAGAAGTTGGAGTAAAAAAATACTCTACCAGCCTTGATGATGTTCTAAAAACTGAAAGCATCGATGCAGTATGTATAGGGTCGTTAACTTTTACTCATCGAGAGATCGTTGAAAAAGCTGCGGAAGCCGGAAAACACGTATTTTCTGAAAAGCCTTTAGCACAATCCCCTGAAGAAGCCAAAAAAATTAAAGAGGTTGTTGAAAAAACCGGAATAAAATTTCAAATTGGCTTTATGAGACGGTATGATCCAGCAATTCGCAAAGCCTATCAAATGGTTCAAGATGGAATGATTGGGGATCTGGTGGTAATTAAATCCACCGGTCGAGGACCAGGACTCCCACCAGCCTGGATTTGGGATCGATCGAAAAGTGGTGGAATGTTAGCTGAGGTATCTGCTCATGATATCGATTCGGTTCTCTGGTTTACCGGGAAAAAACCAGAAAGAATTTATATGGAAGCCAAGAATTTTAAGTCACCACAGGCTAGTGAGAAATTTCCTGATTTTTATGATCATTATATTGTGACTATTTCTTTCTTAGATGGACCGTTAGGGTCGATTGACGGTGGTTGTCCGGTTGGGTATGCCTACGATGGACGTATGGAAATATTAGGAACCAAAGGAATGATTCGAGTTGGAACCACCGAAGGGAACGGGCCAGTTTTAATGACCTTGGATAAAAAAGCCATTTGCGATACTTACGATGCCTGGAGAAACCGTTTCAAGGAAGGCTATTTGGAAGAAATGAAGTCGTTCATTAAGTGTATTCAAAATGATAAACAACCCGAACCCACGGTAATAGATGGTTTCCGTGCGGTACAGGTGGTGGAATATGCCCACCGGTCCTTAAGCCAACAAAAACCAATTCATTTTGATGGGGAGTGGTAAAAAATGGCTTACTTAATTGGTTGTGATCTAGGTACAACGGCAACAAAAACTGCCCTATTTAATGACAAAGGTGAGTTGATAGTTGTTGAGAAAGTCGATTCTAATATAATTTATGGTGATGACCGGAGTGTAACCCAGGATCCTCATGAAATGTTTCAATCAGTGATTCAATCAGTTAAAAAGGTTATGGAAAAAAGTGGCATATCACCGAATCAAGTAGAGGCCTTAGCACTCGACGGACAGATGGCTGGAATAATGGGGGTTGATGCTCAGGGTGAGCCGGCAACCCCTTATGATTCCTGGTTGGACTTCCGTTCAGCAGATTATGCTGAAAAGATGAAAAAGGAAGCAGAAGATTTAATTATCCAAAGGAGCGGTATGGGGCCAAGCATCAATCATGGCCCTAAAATTTTATGGTGGAAATACGAAAGACCAGAAATCTATCGTAAGATTAAAAAATTTACCATCCCTTCCAGTTGGATAACTCAGAAATTAGCTGGGCTATCTGGCGAAGAAACCTTTATGGATTATACTAATCTTCATTTTACTTGTTTTGCTGACCTTCGCAACATTCGCTGGGATGAAGAGATTCTTCGTAAGTTTGATATTGAAGAAGATAAATTTCCACGAATAGTTGATCCCTGGCAACAAGTGGGTAAATTGCAACAACCGTGGGCAAAAGAGATGGGATTGTTGGCTGGGGTTCCCCTGGTAGCTGGGTGTGGTGATCAAGCAGCCAATGCTCTCGGGGCTGGGGTATCCGAACCTGGCATTGCTTTTGATGTAGCCGGAACCGCATCTTGCTTCAGTTTATTTGTCGATGAATACAAACCTGATGTAAAAAATAAAGCCTTAATGATACCCCGATCAGTTTTAAAAGATTTTTACTATCCTATGGCCTATATCAATGGTGGGGGAATGGATTTAGAATGGGCGAAGAAAGAGCTCTTTCGGGAATGGGCTGACTCCCCCGATGCTTTCCAATTGATGGCCCAGGAAATTGAGAAAAATGCTCCAAAACCTTCTGGAATTGTTTTTATTCCTCATTTACGGGGAAGAAATTTTCCAACCCAACCCTGGCTGCGAGGAGTTTTTGCCGGTTTTAGTTGGGATCATCGGCGTGAAAATCTTTATCGAGCAATATTAGAAGGTATTGCTTTTGAATATGCTTATTACTTAAAAGTCATACGAGAATTGATCCCCAACCTCACCTTTAAAGAGGTTCGAGTGATTGGGGGAGGGGCGAAATCCCCTCTCTGGAATACCATTAAAGCCAGTATTTTAAAAGTGCCTTATGTTGAGTTAAACCGCCGGGAGTTTGCAGTTTGGGGTTCAGCTATGATAGCTGGTTATTCAGTGGGGGTATTTCAAGATTTGCAAAAGACCTCTCTTCATTCTGTTGAAAAGAAAAAGATTCATTTTCCTAATCAAGAATTATCCTCAATATATGAGAAATATATTCCCTATTACTTGGAAACTATGAGCAAAATGAATGAGGTTTTTGTAAATTATCGAGAACTCTTATAAAAAGATTTTTAATATCTGCTAAATAATACTTAGTGCAGAAGGGAATGATTTAGATGAAACCTTATAATGTTGTAATCAATTTTGAAACAGGAACCCTGACTCCTGGTAAACGAATCGTTCGCAAGGTCAGTGATGTTAAGAATATGTTTTATGACACCAAAGCCGCTGAAGATTTAATTCAAAAAGGTGATCCCTTGGTTTATGAGGTGATTTATGCCGATGTACCGGAGGAAACAGGACACTTGGGTCATTGCACTACCATTATTTACCCGGGGAAAATTGGCAATGAATATTATCTAACTAAAGGACATTATCATGAGAAGCTGAGCACCGCCGAAATTTATTTTTGTTTACGGGGGCAGGGGAGGTTGATCATGGAATCCACCGATGGTGATTGTGAAATCCTGGAGATGTTTCCCGGGTCGGCTTCCTATATTCCGCCCTATTGGTCACACCGTACTATGAATGTTGGGAATGAGCTTTTGGTTTTTTATTGTATTTATCCTGCCGATGCTGGTCATGATTACGCTACTATCGAAGAACAAGGCTATCCAAAGTTAGTTGTTGAAATTGATGGGAAGGTTGCTATTATCGATAATCCGAAGCGGAAAAATAAATAGGGGGGAGTGGGATTGAAATTACCTGAAAAGGCAACTCAACCAACCATGTATTTTATCGGTGTTACAACCGAGAAATCTTCGATTATGAAGCTTTTCCCCTTATGGGCGAAAGAGTTGGGTTTAGATGGAGCAGTTCTGAAGGGTATTAATATTACCATTCATGCTCCTGAGGAGGATTACCGAGAAGTAGTTTCGTTTATTAAACAAGACCCTCTTTCTTTAGGAGCACTGGTAACCACCCATAAAATTGATTTGTACAATGCCTGTCGAGATTTGTTTGATTTTCTTGACCCCTATGCTCAAGCTTTTGGAGAGCTTTCATCAATTTCTAAGAAAGATGGTCGATTAGCCGGGCATGCCAAAGATCCTATATCAAGCGGCTTAGCATTGGAAGCCTTTGTTCCAAAAAATTTTTGGCGTGACCATGGTGGTGAGGTATTTATCATGGGAGCAGGGGGAAGCGCTCGAGCAATAGCTGCCTATTTATTTGACAAAAAACAAGGAACGAATATACCATCAAAAATGTATATCTCAAATCGAAGTACGCCACGGTTAGAAGCCATGAAAGAAATTATGAAGAAGC
>JAGPGC010000111.1 GCA_018056205.1 Candidatus Atribacteria bacterium
GTCACCAAGTGAATGAAGAGCTGATTCAAAGCTTAATAAAAACTCTTAAAAGAGCTGATTTGAAGAGAGAACGATCGGTATTGGTAGGAGAATTAGCTCAACAAAAAGATTATGAGTCAAAATTATTGATTGGAAAACAGATTGAAGAAATTGATAAAGAAATCCAAGGGTTAAAGTATTGTTCATGAATTTTATTCTATTGTAGGGTAAGCCTTCAGATTGCTGAGCAGCACCAGATGAAGATGAAAATACCTAACATAATCAGTCATTCTGAGGAGCAGAGCTGCCAACGGCGTAGGATGAAAAGATAAAGCTTAGAAAAAAATTAACTTGGGAAAAACACCCAAGTTTGCGACGTAAGAATCTCATATCCCTATTCGTCATTCTGAGCGGTGCTTTCCCGCGTGAGAATCTCATCTTTAAATGCTTTAAAAAAAAGTCAAAAGATGAGACCCTCACGGCTTCGAAATACGAAGCCTCAGGGTGACGACTATGCTGTCATATGAGATTTTAAGGTGGGAAATCACCGCTAAGAATGACGACATTTATTATTGCATTTAATAAATAGAAAAATTTAATAAGGAATATTTTTTAAAAGGAAGATTAGTTAGATGTTTCAAAATTATAGTTTAGTATTATTATGTAAAACAAAAATAGAGAGAGGGTGATTCATTGATTAGCAATAATGGAAATCAAGCCTCTCATACTTTAGCCGCTGAATTTTCAAGTCTTATTGAAAGCGGGAAAAAGAAAGGCTTCATAACTTTTAAAGAGTTAAACGATGTAATTGGTGACGATGCGGTCAATATTGACAAGCTTGATGATCTCTACACCGCATTATCTGATCAGGGTATTGAAGTTTCCGATGAAGAAGAAGTTGGGAAAGAAGATCAAATTGTCGCTAGCACCGAAGACCTCAAGTTGGAAGGAATTAAGGGTATAGGTGTTGACGATCCAGTAAAAATGTATTTGAAAGAAATTGGCCAAGTGCCTTTACTCACTCCCGAGAAAGAAGTCGAATTAGCCAAAAGGGTTGAAAAATCAGATATACAAGCTAAAAATGAATTGATAGAAGCAAATCTTCGTTTGGTAGTTAGCATTGCCAAGCGATATGTTGGACGAGGGATGCTTTTCTTAGATCTCATTCAGGAAGGAAACTTGGGATTGATTCGAGCTGTTGAAAAATTTGACTATCGTAAAGGGTATAAATTTAGTACCTATGCAACTTGGTGGATTCGTCAAGCAATCACTCGAGCTATTGCTGATCAGGCTCGCACTATTCGTATTCCAGTTCATATGGTAGAGACAATTAACAAACTGGTGCGCATTTCCCGTCAACTTCTTCAAGAATTGGGTCGGGAACCAGCTCCCGAAGAAATTGCCCAAAAAATGGGAATTCAAGTTGAAAAAGTTAGAGAAATTTTGAAAACTGCCCAAGAACCACTATCATTAGAAACGCCTATCGGAGAAGAAGAAGATAGCCATCTTGGTGATTTTATTGAAGATCAAGGAGTTATGGCACCACCTAAGGCAGCATCCTATACCCTCTTAAAAGAACAACTGGATGATGTACTCAATACCCTAACTGACCGGGAGCGGAGGGTACTCAAGCTGCGTTTCGGTTTACAAGATGGAAGGCCTCACACCCTTGAAGAGGTTGGTCAAATTTTTGGAGTTACCCGGGAACGAATCCGACAAATTGAAGCCAAAGCGCTACGTAAGCTTCGTCATCCTAGTCGTAGTAGAAAGTTACGAGATTATCTTGACGAGGCTGAATAAACCGTATATAATCCTTATCGTTGAATATTCCTCGGTAGCTCAACGGTGGAGCATCCGGCTGTTAACCGGAGGGTTGCAGGTTCGAATCCTGCCCGGGGAGCCAGAATAAATAAGCCGCCTTTTTATTAGACGGCTTTTTTTATTTCTCTGGATTTTTAGTATCGAAGTTTCTTAACACCATCTTCACATTAACCTCATTCTCCTGCTGTAGATAACTTCATTCCTTCGATAAAGTATCTCTGAAGCAAAACAAAGAGAATAATGGTCGGTAGAGAAGCAGCAAAAGCGCCTGCCATCAGGCTGGGTATATCGGTTCCAGAACCAGCGCGAAAACCTTGCAGTTGAGCTAAACCCACCATTATCGGTCTTACTTCGGTAGATCGGGTTAAAACCATACCAAACATTAGGTCATTCCAAACCCAGGTGAATTGAAAGAGCAAAAGCACGGCAACAGCTGGTATAGAAAGAGGCATGAAGATTTTCCAATAAGCTTTGAAGTTGCTGCAACCATCCAATTTGGCTGCTTCCAAGACCTCTCCAGGTAGAGTAAGGAAATAATTACGAAAAATAAAGGTACAAAAAGGGATGCAAATGGCGATATAAAAAAGGATCATCCCTAGGAAAGTATCATATAAACCCCAAGACATATACATTTTAAAGAGAGGAATAAGGTACATCTGAAAGGGGAAAATGGTTCCACTCCAGATGAGAAAAAACCAGCTAAAAGAGTTTTTGATATTTAAACGGGCAATGCTAAAAGCTGCCAGGGAAGCAATAAAAATAGCCCCAGCAGCGCCAATTAACCCATAGAGAAGGCTATTAATAAAATAACGACCTAATTTAGCCTGATTCCAGGCTTTTATCAAATTAGACCAAAAAGCATTTTGGCTAGGGAGTTCCCAAAATTTTTGAATACCAAATTCTTCATTGCTTTTTAAAGACACCAAAACCGTTGGCCAAATTGGAAGAATCCAAAGAAAGCAGAGAATGATCATTATTAAATAAATAAAAGCCTTTTTCCAGCTCATTTTTTATTCCTTTCAATAGCGTAATTCTCGACGGGTAACTTCTCGTATATAAATCCAGGAAATAAATAAGACAATTACAGAAAGAAAAATGGCAATTGAAGCTCCGTATCCCATGTGAAAGAGGACGAATGATTCTCGGAACATGGAAACGGCTAAGGTTTCAGAAGATCGATATGGTCCCCCGCCAGTCATAACATAGATGATATCGAAGATATTAAAAGAATTAATCAAGCTCATTGAAACAACCACCGTGGTTATTGGTTTCAACATAGGAAAAACCACATAACGGAAAGTTTGCCATTCGGTAGCTCCATCAAGCTTAACCGCTTCGACCGGATCAACTGGAATCGCTTGTAGACCAATTAAAAAGATTACCATATTACTTCCAACTGTTTTCCAAGTCCAGGAAATGATCATGGAATAGGTGTTAAGTGGAACCTCCGACATCCACGACCTACCCGGGAATCCCAGAGCATTTAGAGCTGTATTAATGACTCCTAAATCGGGTGAATACATCCAAAGCCAAATGAGCCCGGTGGTGACTGCTGAAATAGTAAGAGGAATATAAAAAACCGACTTAAAGAGTGAAGCAAACCTCACCCGGTTAACAAAATAGGCAATCAGGAGACCTAATAAAACCGAAAGAGCCAGGGTAAAAATAACCCAGATCACAGTATTTTTTAAGGAAGTTAAAAAAACTGTATCTTTAATGAATCGTAAATAATTACCCAGACCGATAAATTGTGGGGTACTTAATCCATCCCATTTAGTAAGACTTACCACCACTGTATAACCAGCTGGAATCAACAAAAAAAGAACGACCATTACGATAGCTGGAACCATAAAAAGATAAGCACTGATCTTTTCTCCAACCAAACCCAACACCTCTTTCAAGTTAAAGAAGGGGGATGGGATAATTCCCCCTTCTTTAACTTTTTTATTGGGCACTCCAATAGGTATCAGCAATTTTGTCGAGATCGGCTAAAATCTGGTCCATTTTAGCTGGATCCAGAATAAACTCAGCAAATTTATCGACGGCTTCCTCGCAGATGTCGGTCGGGGTTGCTTCCCAGAATCGGTTCACCAAGCGGTATTGTTTTTCAGAAATTTGTTTAACAATATTCTGCATGGGAACCGAGAGAAAATCCGTGGAAGATTTCTTATTTGATGGAACAAAGCCCAAAAGCTTGCACCATTGATACTGAGTTTCCGGCTTCATCCACCACTCGGCTATTTTCAAAGCATCATCTTTTTTAGGAGCATTTTTACCCAGTAACATGGGAGCAGCTTCGTAGATGATTACATTACCTACATTGGGATCAATAGAGGGAAGGATAAAAGCTCCAACATCTTTTCCAACGTTGAGCCCAGCTGCCATCAATTGACCCTCATACCAATTACCAATCAAAATCATTCCGGCTTTTCCCTGAGCCAGGAGGCGAGGGAAATCACCAAAAATATCGGTACTGGGATCAGAGAAGTAGCCTTTGTCGATCATTTCTTTCCAGAGAGTGAAAACTTTTCTTGAAGGTTCATCAGAATATTTGGCTTTTCCAATCATCAGAGCTTCATAAAAATCAGGATTGGTTCGAATCATCAAGTCTTCAAAATAGATAAAAGTTGGCCATCTTCCCTGAACAGTGCTACCCAAGGGTATGATATCATTGGCTTTGAGCTTATCACAGATGGCGATAAATTCATCCC
>JAGPGC010000112.1 GCA_018056205.1 Candidatus Atribacteria bacterium
CACGGAAGCTTCCCCTGGGTTGGAGAACCAGGAGCTATGTCTCTCTTCTATCCCAACCTTTATTTAGATTTGGTTTGGCTACCGGTTATGTCACCAACCTATGCACTTTCAGCTTTGTCGGAATGGATTGAAACCTCCGGTGGAACTCGAATCATGATGGGAGGAGATTCTTGGAATGCTGAAGGAGCAGTTGGTTCAATTCTCTACAATCTCAAAACTATTGCTCAGGTTTTAGCAGAAAAAGTCGAAAAGAAGTATTTAAGTAGGTCTTCAGCTGAGCAAATTGGCAAGATGATTCTTTACGACAATCCCAAAGAATTTTTAAGTAGATAGTTTTACGCCCAATCAGCCAAGGCTCATTATCTCTTTTAAATTGGTAAATTTCATGATGAGTGAGCAGTAATGAGCATTAAAAAGCCGAGTGGGTGAGCAGGAGAGCGGGTGGTTACCTTTCTTACCTGCAGTCATCCAATAAATCCGTCATTTCGAGAAACGCAGCAACGTAATAATCTTATTGAATTCAGTCATCCTGAGCAGTGCTTTCCGGTGTGAGGCTCTCATCTTTTTTAAAATTTTTTTCGTCCCTCGGCTTTTTTCTTATCACTGTTCTCTCATCACGGTATTTAGTTTCCTGGTCGCCGATTCAATAAATAAGCAAAGGTTTCTCTGGCTATCATTAGTTCCTCATTGGCTTAGGTTTTCCTTTTCCTGGAGATAAGTAATGACCTAGGGATCAAAATCACCTGGACGAGAAGACATAATTATTCCACTTTGAGGAGTAAAACCACTGGAAACATCAAAAGACTTTCCCTTTTGAATTGCACATATACTGCTTCCGCTTCCTAGATGGCATGAAATGACCCGATTGCAAGCTGTGGTGTACTGGGAAATTGTTTCAGAAATATATCGGTGAGAATTCCCATGAAAACCAAATTTATAGATTCCATGCTTTTTGCAGAGATCAAAAGGAAGACCATAGGTTTGGTGAACTAAAGGAATACTTTTATGAAAAGTAGTCTCAAAAATACCAATTAAAGGAACCTGGGGAAGAATTCTTTGGAAAATTTCAATAGCGAGCAAAAGTTGGTGGATTATGAACTGAAGTAACATTTTCTAAATCTCGAAGCGCTTCGATTAATTTAGAATCAATAAGAGAAGTGGAATTTACCTTATTGCCACCATTAATACATTTAATACCAATTGCTTTCAGTTCTTTGAGTTCGCTAAGCGGTCCATATTCAACAATATTTTTTATTATGGTTTTTAAACCTTGTTCATGAGAACAATGAGGTAAAGGTAATTGAAATGAACCCCCCTTGAGTTGTTGTTCCCAAAAAGCATCACTTCGATACAATCGTTTAACTGCCCCTCGGCAAAAGGAAGTTTCTTGTCCCTCTTTGATATCAAAAAGTTCGTATTTAATTGATGAACCACCACTGTTTAAAGCCATTATTTTCATAGTTCGATATCTTCCTTTTCATTAATAATTTGATATTTACCTTGAGCTATTTCAAGAATTGAACAGAATGAACATTTTTCTAAAATAGTTGGCATTCCACATGAAGAGCAGTTTTTTAGAGTAATATTTTGTTCTTTTGTTGGAAATAAGTTTTGCTTTTTTTCTAAATAATGGAGAAAAAAATAATGTTTGGTACCGGGAGACTGATCCTCGATTAAGTTCAGTGCTCTTTTAAAATCAAGACTAGAAGCTTTTTGAGACATTGGACAAATTTCTTCATAATAAGGGATTTTCATCATTTGAACATACCAGAGGGTTTCTTGATCGGTAAGAGTATAAAAAGGTTTCACTTTTTTCACCAAACCTGGATAGTCACTTGGTAGGCAGGGGCTTTGATGTTGAAGATAGCCTTCTCTCCAACGGAGAAGATTTCCCAAAAGGGTAGCTGTTTCATCATCGAGATTGTGACCGGTAGCATAAATAAAAAAGTGATGATGATAGGCATAGTGGTTAAGCAAATGTCTCTTGATAAGACCACAAACTGAACAAGGAGGTCGGCGGACCTTTTTCGTTAATTCTGGCAAAGAATATCCCAGCCGGTCTTTAATATTGATGATGACCAATGGTAGATTTCTTTCCTGAGAAAATTGTTCAATTACTTGGCGGGACTGATCAGAAAAATTTGGAATTCCGAGGTCTAAATGGATCGCAGTTACATGTTCACCAAGGTCAGTCAGTACTGACCATAGGGCCATGCTATCTTTACCACCTGAAACAGCTAATAAAACCGGTTCATTCTTCGAAAACATTTTATATCTTTTTATAGCAAGCAGAGTTTGTTTTAAAATAAACTTTTTAAAACAATTTTGACAAAATGAGGCATGGTGCCGTTTTATGCGAACGATTGCTTCACTTTTACAAGCTGTACATTTCAAAAATCTCACCTCATCCTAAAAATCGACACTTTTTAAATTATAACAAAAGTTCCAAATTTTATTGATTCATTACTCAATTAATTTATGTCATGATATTTCTGAATTAAGTATTTTAAATAACTCTATTTTTAGGATTATTTTTTTATGGCACTTGTAAATTAATAGGATGCTGAATATAATAGGTACTGCTGGCGGTGTAGCTCAGTTGGCAAGAGCATCCGGCTCATACCCGGAGCGTCAGGGGTTCGACTCCCTTCACCGCCACCAGCCTCCTCAACGTTATTCCAATCAGGAGTCCTCGCTAATATGAAGAAGTTTCCATTTTTAGTACATTCCATTTCCCGGCTCATTCAAGAGCAGTCATTAATCATTCCAGGAGATCGGGTTTTAGTCGCTTTTTCTGGTGGTCCCGACTCTACGGCTTTATCTGATATTCTGGAACAGCTCCGCGATGAACTCAAATTCCAGTTAGCTCTTTTTCATTTAAATCACGGTCTAAGAGGCACTGAAGCCCTTCGTGATCAAAATTTCTGTATCGAATGGGCACGAAATCGAAATTTGGAAATATTTGTAGAACAGATTGATGTGAAAGCTTATAAAAAGGAATTTTCAATTTCTTTAGAAGAAGCCGCCCGTAAAGCTCGATATGCAAAATTAAATGAAGCAGCAGAAAAATGGAAAGCTGATAAAATTGCCCTTGGTCATCACCGTAATGACCAAATTGAAACAATTCTTATGAATATCATTCGGGGAACTGGAGTAAATGGTCTCAGAGGAATGCCGCTTAAAAACGATAAATTCATTCGCCCACTTTTAAGGACTCCATTAGAGGAGATTCATCAGTATCTTCAGGAACGTCAATTGTCGTTTGTTATTGACTCAACAAATATTGATCAATCTTTCTTAAGAAATCGCATTCGTCATGAATTAATACCTTTATTAAAAAGGGAATACAATTCAAATATTGAAGAAGTAATCTTCCGTTTGGGTTTAAATCTACAAGAATCTTTTGCAATCATTCCTGAAGAAGAATGGCCAGTTGAAAATATCGGACAACTTTATCGTTTACCATTAAATATGCTGGTTGAAATTTCCGATTCAAAACGAAGGCAAGGTCTTATTGCTCTCATAAAAAAGGTGAAAGGGGATACTTATCACATAACCAGAGCTCATTTTAAGGCTTTAGAATATATCATTCAAAAAGGAAAGGGAAGAACCATGCTTCCCGAAAAGATTGCTTTTTGGATTGATAACGGATATATCTACGCTCGCCGGGGTGAATTATTATTTGGAGATGTTCCTCCTTGGTCTTATATCTTAGAAATACCTGGTTTAAACGTACTCGAAGACTTAGGGCTAATCATAGAATCTTTTCAAAAGGATGCTCATGAAAAGTTTGATTGGAAAACTTTAATGTGTGAAATTGACAGGGATAAATGTGATTTTCCTTTACTGGTAAGGAATTTTTTGGCTGGTGATCGAGTAGTAATGAATGGAGGAGAAAAGAAATTAAAAACTATATTTCATTCCCAAGGAATTCCTGAAAATTGGAGAAAACAAATTCCTATTATATGTGATCAAAAAAAGATTCTTTGGATTCCTGGTATATTACTTGACGAAAGAGCTCAAGTTCAGGAAAATAGCAAATGCATTCTTATTATCACCATGAGAGCTTATAAGAGGTGAAATAAAAAATGGATGACTTTATAGATAAAATATTAATTTCTCGGGAAGAAATTCAGAGTCGGGTAATAGAATTAGCAAAACAGATAAGCAACGATTATACCAATAAGGAAATCCGAGCTGTTGGAATCCTGCGAGGAGCTTTTATTTTTATGTCAGATTTAATTAGGAATATTTCGGTTCCTGTAAGTGTTGACTTTATGTCTATATCAAGTTATGGAAATGGCAATGAATCGTGTGGAGTTATAAGAATATTAAAAGATCTGGATAAACCGGTTTATAATAAACATGTTCTTATCATTGAAGATATTGTTGATACTGGTCTCACCCTACAGCACCTCAAAGAGGTGCTAACCATTCGGGAACCAGCCAGTTTGAAAGTATGTACATTATTAGATAAGCGTGAAAGAAGAATAGTAAAAAAT
>JAGPGC010000006.1 GCA_018056205.1 Candidatus Atribacteria bacterium
TAAGGAAACGGTAGGGGCGAACCTAAGTGTTCGCCCATCATATATTCATCCAATTTTGGAAAAATAGTGATGAGTGAGAATAAGGGGAAAAAAAATTAAAGGCGCCCTCCTCGTCGCAGAGAGTGACATCCCTCCCCAAAGGGGAATTGTTATCCCGCTCACCCACTCGGAGTTTTATTACTCTCACTCTCACCCTCACTCGTCACTATATTTACTGGATAACTACTCGGAAAATTGAAAAATTTTAAAATATTTTTTTTAAAATTGGTTATTCCATTTACAAAAATGAAGAAGAGTGGTATATTTGTGGTAAATTGTGGGGGAAAGTGGAGAGAAGTGGTAGTAGGAGGGGTTCCAGTGTTCTTAGGACAATACCGACATTCAGTTGATAACAAGGGAAGACTCATCATTCCCAATGAATTCAGAAAAGATTTATCCAATACCCTCTATATTACCAAAGGTATAGAAAGTTGTGTATTTGTTTTTTCGGAAACAGCCTGGCAGGTTTTAGCTGGAAAAATTGCATCTCTTCCTATGGCAAAAAAAGTATGGAGAGAATTCGCTCGGATTTTTTTGGCTAATGCCAGTGAAGAAATCATAGATACTCACGGACGTATTACCATTCCCCATCATTTAAGAGAATATGCAAAAATTGATAAAAAAGTAGTCACAGTAGGGGTTGGAGATAGAATGGAAATCTGGTCGGAATCAATTTGGGATCAATATAGTCCAGAAGTGGAAGAAAAATATGAAGAAATAACAGAAAATATTATGGATATGGGGATTTGAGGTGGCTCATTATCACCAACCGGTTATGGTTGCCGAGGTCTTGCAGAATTTGATTACCGATCCAGACGGAATCTATGTTGATGCCACGGTTGGTGGTGGAGGCCATGCCAAGGCAATAATGGAAAAAGTTTCAAATCAGGCAATTTTAGTCGGAATCGATCGCGACCCCGAAGCTATTGAAGCAGCAGGAAAAGAGTTAGTCAATTTTGCAACCCGGGTGAAACTCATCCAAGGATCTTTTTCGAAGATAGCAGAAATTCTTAAACAAGAAAAAATTGACACTATTAATGGCGCTTTGTTTGATCTGGGAGTTTCTTCTCGACAGTTAGACATCCCGGAAAGAGGTTTTAGCTTTAGTCAGGATGGACCTCTGGATATGAGAATGGATCGAAGCCAAAAATTAGATGCCTGTCAGGTTGTTAACACTTATTCTGAAAAAGAATTAGCTGACATTTTCTTTTATTACGGTGGGGAGCGTAAATCACGTAAAATAGCTCGTTCAATAGTTTATGCTCGCCAGAAAAAACCGATAACTACCACCGGTGAGTTGGAAAAGATTATTTGGAGTTGTAATCCGGAGCGGAGGGGAGGCATTCATCCTGCAACCCGGGTTTTTATGGCTTTAAGGGTGTTTGTCAATCAAGAATTGGAAGAGTTATCCAAGGCTTTAGAGGGTATTGTTCAATATATGAAAGAAGGAGCACGTCTGGTGGTTCTAAGTTATCACTCCCTTGAGGACCGTATAGTAAAAAACTTCTTTCGAGATAATGATCGACTAAAAATTATCAATCGTAAACCTATTATACCTTCTTGGCAGGAGATACAGTTAAATCCTCGTGCTCGAAGTGCCCGAATGAGGGTTGCTCAAAAGATGATGAGAGAGGAGGGGACTCCAACTTGAAAAAAGCCGCCCTATTTTTTTTAATCTTTATAGTGGGAATGTCTTTTTTATATTTGTTATTACAAGCAGAAATTGTTGAAAAAGGATTTTACTTAAATTTAAAGAAAGATCGTATTGAAAAACTGGTTGCCGATAGAGATCAGATCGAAATTGAAATTTCTCACCTTTCATCGATGGAACGGATTAAAGAAATTGCTACTAATAAATTAGGTATGATATTTCCCGAGAAAACCATTTATCTCGCTGCTACTGGTCAAAAAGTTCAACTCCAAGGAAACGAGACCACGGTTGCAGAATATATAAATGAAACCGGGATGAAAAGATGAGTTCCAGAAGATTTGTCCATCGGGCAAATTTTCTGGGTGTAACAGTTTTTTTAGTTTTAGGATATATCATTTTTCGTTTGTTTGCCCTCCAAGTAGTCGAAGGAAACGAATATCGGGAAAAAGCCAATATGGTTCGATTTCGAATGGAAGACCTGCTTCCTACTCGGGGTCGAATCTTTGACCGCAACGGTGAAGTCTTAGCCCGCGATACTGAAGTTATATCAGTATATGGTATTCCAAGAATGGTAGAAAACCCCGAAGTTGCTGCTCAAAAAATCGCTCCAATTTTAGGTCTCGACTTAGAAGAAACTCGAGAAAAATTAAAGAGTCGAAAATCTTTTGTATGGTTAAAACGCCAAGCTCCCTTCCATCTTAAAGATGATTTAGAAAAAGAGAAATTAATTGGTATCGAGTGGAATGAAGAATATAGTCGATATTATCCCCATTCTCCCCATTTCAGCCACATTCTTGGTTTTGTCGGTATTGACCATCAGGGATTGGAAGGTTTAGAGTTTGCTTTGAACGAGGAACTGACTGGAAAGATGGGTTACATGACGTTTGAACGAGATGGAACTGGTGGTGAGATACCGGGTAGTTTAGTTTATTTAAACCCTCAATCAGGATATGACATAACTCTCACCATTGACCAGACCATTCAGTTTTATGTGGAGAAGGCTCTGGATGAAGCTATGGAAAAAACCAAAGCCAAAGCCGGTGTGGTGATAGTTAATGATCCAAGAACCGGGGATATCTTAGCCATGACCTGCCGTCCTTCCTATGATAATAACAATTTTGATAAATATCCACCGGAAACCTGGAGAAATTTGGCAGTATCAATGCTATTTGAACCGGGTTCAACCGTTAAGCCGATGATTATGGCTGCAGCGCTTCAGGAGAATAAGGTTTATTTAGGAGAAAGTTTTTATTGTGGTGGTTCGATAATGGTGTATAATCATCGAGTGCGAGATATAAAAAGTCATGGACAAGAAACCTTAGAAGATCTAATCATTAATTCCTGTAATGTCGGTGTCATTCAAATCGCCCAACGGCTTGGGGAAGAAACGCTTTATCGGTATTTGAAAAAATTTGGTATTGGAGAATCCTGCGAAACTGGTTTAAATGGTGAAGAAATTGGTTTATTGAGAAATCCGCGAGGTTGGTCAGCGTTGTCCATCGGTGCTATTCCCATTGGTCAGGAAATGCTCGTCACTCCAATTCAGCTTTTAAGATCGCTTTCAACTATAGCTAACCGAGGGATTCTCATGAAAGCTCGTTTAGTAAAAAAGGTCACCGATGAAAATGGAAAGGTAATTCGTGAAGTTCTTCCATCACCAGTTCAAAGGGCGGTAGACGAAGAAACTGCCAATTTGGTTTTAAACATGATGAAAAAAGTCGTCGATCAAGGAACTGGTAAAAAAGCTGCTATTCCAGGATATTCTTTAGCGGGAAAAACCGGAACTGGGCAAAAAATTGGAGCGGACGGTCGTTATACCACCAATAAGTTTTATTCTTCTTTTGTTGGTTTTTTCCCGGTTCCTGAACCCCGTTTTGGAATAATAGTGGTTTTGGATGAAGCCCAAGGTGAATATTATGGAGGCGACATTGCTGCTCCAGTATTTCGAGAAATTGTTCAAAATATAATTCATTACGCTAGTATTATGCCGGAAAATGCTGAGGTAACAACCTATTGATTTTAAAAGATTTGCTCAATATCAATGAATATCCTTATAAGCAAATTCTCGATGACCAGATAGATATCAGTGGAATTACTTTTGATTCTCGTTTGGTTCATCCTGGATATATTTTTTTTGCTTTTCCTGGAACCAATACCGATGGTCATCTTTATATCGAAAAAGCTATTGAAAAAGGAGCGGCGGTGATTATTTATTCCGATCCAAATTTTTCTATTCCAACTAATCGGAAGGTTTCATGGATTCGAGTTGATGATGGGAGAAAAAACATGGCACAGATAGCAGCTCGATTCTACGGTAATCCTTCCCGCCAAATGAGGCTATTTGCTGTAACCGGTACCAATGGAAAAACCAGTACCTGTTTTTTATTGCGTAATATTCTGGAAGAAGATGGAAATGCTTGTGGGTTGATGACTACTCCCAAGAATATTATTGGTCCAGATATTTATGAGGCAATCAATACCACCGAAGAATCACTTCAGTTACAAACCTATTTAAAAAGTATGCTGAATAAAGGAATTCATCAGGCAGTAGTAGAAGTGTCTTCTCATGGCTTAGCTTTAGGGCGGGTGGAAGGATTGTTATTTGATGCAGCGATTGTTACTAACTTAGTTGCCGAACACTTAGAGTTTCATAAAAATTTTGAACACTATTTTTCCAGCAAAAAGAAACTTATTGAAATGGTTGAAAAAAATGATCAGAAGCATTTTCCCCGCTTAGTGGCAGTAAACGGTGATGACGAAAACTGCCGTCGGATGGTTGCCGAGAGTCGGCTTCCATTTCTCACCTTTGGTTTGCAATCGAAAAATGATGTTACCGCAGAAGATATAGAATATTATATTAATAAGACCCAGTTGAAACTCAAAACACCTTGGGGAAATCTGGTGGTTCAGCTTTCGCTACCTGGTTATCACGCTGTTTATAATGCTTTGGCTGCTGCTGCCACAGCTTTTTACTATGGGATCGGAAAGGAAAAAATCGCTCAAGCACTTCAGTTAACCCGCCGGGTTCCCGGAAGGTGGGAAGTGGTAGAGGCTGGGCAGGATTTTATGGTTATTGTTGATTTTGCTCATAATTGGCATGGACTCGATAATGCTCTTTCATTTTTAAAAAAGGTAGCTAAAGGGAAGGTTATTACCGTTTTTGGTTGTGGTGGAGAACGAGACCGGAACAAAAGACCAATAATGGGAGAAACCGTTGCCCGCTGGAGTGATGTTTGTATTGTAACCAGCGATAATCCTCGTCATGAAGATCCACGGCAGACCGCTGAAGATGCTATCCTGGGAGTCGATCGATATAAAAAAGCAACTTCCTTTGAGTCTTGTATCATTCTTGATCGGCGCGAGGCGATACGTTACGCATTTTCTAAAGCAAAAGCTGGTGATGTGGTTTTTTTAGCGGGAAAGGGTCCGGAACGTTACCAAATTTATCACGATAAAATCATTCACCATAATGATTATGATGTAGCATTAGAACTTTTAAAAGAGAGTAATACATGATGATTTCACGTCAAGATATTATTAATGCCACTGGAGCTAAACTGTTTACTCCAGTAAAACATGAAACATTTGATAAGGTTATGATTGATAGCCGTCAAAACTCAGAATGCGGTCTATTTATTGCCATGAAAGGCACGAAGACTGATGGTCATTACTTTTTGGATGATGCCTGGAACCATGGAGCACGTGGAGCGTTAGTCAGCCATAAGGCAATTTTACCTCGAGAGTTTAGTTTTTTTCTGGTTGATGATACCATTGAAGCCTTGAAAAATCTCGGAAAATTTTGTTCAAAACGCTTATCTGGAAAAAAAATTGCCATTACTGGGACAGTGGGTAAGACGACTACCAAATTTTTTTTCCAAAAAATCCTCGGCGTTCGCTTTCGAGTGGCAGCAACTCCTTTCAGTTACAATACTAATATTGGAGTATCATCGTCGCTTTGTAATTTTTCTCCCCAGAATGACTTTTTCATCATTGAAGCTGGTGTTAACCAGAAAGGTGAGATGAGTGAGTTAGCTGAGATCATTGATCCGGAATTAGTTGTATTTACTGCCTTTGGGGAGGGCCATTTAGAAGGTTTTGGCAATGTCGAAACCGTTATTCAGGAAAAAGTCCTTTTAGCTAAAAATGCGAAAACCATCTATTTAAATGGAGATAGTAGCTATGCTTCCAAGCTAAAAGATGATTTTTCTCAAGCCGGCAAGCAAGTTATTCTTTTTGGTCTTAAAAATCATGGCGAATATCAACTCTCGCTGCTCGATTATATTTTAGACCCTACGGTGGGAATGATGACCTTCCGTTGTCAATGTGAAAAGCAGATTTATACTTTTCAAGCCCCGATTTTTTCCCCGGAGTTGATAATCTTGTTGCTACCGGTACTTCACCAAGCTCTCCGGTTAGGAATTGAAACTAATGATATACAAACCGTTCTTAACGAAATTCTCCTTCCCGAGGGAAGAGAGAAGATCTATCGTGTTGGTGAAGGTTATGTGATTGATGACAGCTACAATGCGAATCCAATTTCGTTACACAAAGCTCTTAACTTATTAAAAAGGTTCAATTATCAGGGATATCAAACCTGGGTAGTTTTGGGAGATATGTTGGAGATGGGGAGTTTTTCTGAAGCGGTTCATCAGGAATGTATTCGTTCTTTAGAAGAACATAAAATAAAAAATGTTATTCTTTATGGATCACTGATGCATGAAGCTGCGGAAAAAGTTTTATCGAAGAATTTATTAGATGGAGAATATTATTTAGCTTATTCTCACCAAGAAATTAAAAAAATACTTCTCGAACAAATTCCTTTTCCCTTCAATCATGTGGTTGTATTATTTAAAGGATCAAGAGCAATGAAATTAGAAGAAGCTATACCTAAGGAGTGGATTGAACATGAATCCTGGTATTATTCCCAATAGTACTATTTTTGCTCTCATTATTTCTTTTATAATAGGGATGATATCATTTCCGTTGTTTATCAGGTGGCAGAAGCAGCATCATCTTGGTCAGAAAATAAAAAAAGAAGGGCCTAACCTCCATCTTCACAAAGAGAATACTCCCAGTATGGGTGGAGTCATTATTTTTTTTATCATATTGGTGATTTTTATTATAGGAGGGCAGTTTAAGCCTGCTAATGTATTGCCGATCATTCTTCTCAGTGGTTTTACATTTTTGGGATTTATTGATGACTGGTATAAAAGCTATTTAGAAAAACCTTGGGGAATTAAAGCCCGTTATAAAATTTTATTTCAGATCGTCATTGCCGGTTTAGTTCTTTGCTTTTCTTTAGATTGGATGCCAGTTCAGATTGCCATACCCTTTAGTAAATCTATTGTTCCGATTTCTCGTCCACTTTTTTTTGGATATGGGATTTTCATCATAATAGCCACTTCCAATGCTTTTAACATTGCCGATGGGTTAGACGGATTGGCAGCCGGTTCGGGAATTCTCACCTTTCTTTTTTGGGGATTCTTTCTATCGACCCTGGGTAAAATTTCAATTTCCTGGTTAGCTTTTGGGGCAATGGGGGGGCTAATAGCCTTTTTATGGTTTAATATCTGGCCAGCCCAAATTTTTATGGGAGATTCGGGTTCATTGGGTTTGGGAGCGCTTATAGGTTTTATGGCACTTATTTCTGGACAATCTCTTCTGATCATTTTTTCGGCATTTATTTTTTTTATTGATACTCTTTCGGTGATACTCCAAGTTTTCTCTTTTAAAATTTTAGGTCGGAGACTTTTTTTAATGAGTCCCATTCATCATCATTTTGAATTACGAGGTAGGAAGGAAGCCCAAATTACAGTGAGGTTTTGGATCATACAAGTCATTGGAGTGGCGGTGGCTTGGTTAGGACGGGTTCAATAGGGCTATGGCAAATTATTTCATAGTAGGGATGGGAAAAACCGGAGAAAGCACTGCTCGTTTTTTACTGGATCGTGGTGAGAAAGTATTCGGATATGACGATCAAAAGAAGCGGAGTGATTTACCATCGATCCTTCTCAACCATCCAGCTTTTTTCCCTCTCACTGCAAGTGATATTTTGAAGTTAGATTGGAGAAACATCCAGGAATGTATCGTGAGTCCAGGAATCTCTTCAATTCATCCAGTCTTGGTTAGATGTGATCAGGAAAGAATTCCGGTGGTAAGTGAAGTGGAGTTAGCTTGTCGGATGCTACATTTTCCTCTTATAGGCATTACTGGTTCTAACGGAAAGAGCACTACGGTAGCTCTGATTGGTCACATTTTGAACCGAGCTGGTTTTTCAGTATTTGTGGGAGGGAACTTCGGTACCCCTTTAATTGAATCGGTATCCTCATCTAATTTCTATCAATGGGGAGTGGTGGAACTAAGCAGCTTTCAATTAGAGCGAGTGGTAAAAGCCAGGTTTCAAGTCGCAGGAATTTTGAATCTTGCACCCAACCATTTGGATAGGCATAATACTTTTAAAAATTATTTTTTCCAAAAAAGGAATATTTTTATCAATCAAAGAAAAGAGGACTTAGCAATCGTCAATTTTTCCGATCCCAGCTGGCATACCCAGCTTTGTCAAATGATTCGAGGTAGTATAATTCCGGTCACTCGTTTTGGAAAATTACTAGAAGGTTTTTTTTGGGAAGGTCAGCAAATTATTGAAAAGTATGGCGAGAAGGAAAAAGTGATTGATTGCCAAAATTGGAAACTCCGGGGTGAGCATAATCGCGAAAATTTGTTATTTGCGACCGCCATATGTCGAATGGTTGGAGTTGGCATTGATCAGATTGAAGAATCTCTTTCAACCTTTCAAGGATTAAGTCATAGGATTCAGAAGATTGCTGACTTAAATGGTGTGGTATTTTATGATGATTCAAAATCGACTACCCCGACTTCTACCTGTGCTGCTTTAAACTCCCTGGATGGTCCTCTTATTTTATTGATGGGTGGGAAGGGGAAAATAAAGGATTTTTCAGAATTAACTCCTCACCTTTCACCGACTAAGGTAAAAACGGTTATCCTTTTTGGAGAAGACCGAGAGATTATTAAAACTTTTATACCTGACTCTATACCAACTTTTTTATTTACCAATCTGGAAGAAGCCTTTTCTAAGGTACGTTCTCTGGCGGTTCCTGGCGATTGCGTTCTCCTTTCTCCAGCTTGTACCAGTTGGGATCAGTATGCAAACTATCAAGAAAGGGGTGAACACTTTTTCCGATTAGTCTATGGAAATCAATGATGAAATATTGAATCAATGGACAGCTACTCATTCAAATGAAACCCATTTCCAACGCTGGTGGTGGGAAATTGATCCCTATCTTTTTTGGACGACAGTTATCTTATTATGTCTTGGTTTAATAATGGTATTTAGCGCGAGCATGACTACCTCGCTCATATCTTATAGTGATCCCTATTACTTTTTTAAAAAACAGATACTTGGAGTGGGTGTATCGCTCTTTTTTTTCATTATAGCTTCATTTATTAAGCTTGATTTCGTCAGAAAAATGAGTTCGAAATTACTCCTTCTCTCGGTAATATTACTTACTATGGTTTTTTTCCCCCATATTGGAGGATTAGCCGGGGGATCATACCGATGGATTAATTTTGGTATCCTAAATTTTCAGCCCTCAGAATTAGCAAAATTAAGTTTAATCCTTTATATGGCTGATACTTTAGTAAGCCACCGTCATCGCGCTCAAGACTTTTGGTATGGAGTAGTTCCTTTTCTTTTAGTGGTTGGAGTTATGGGAGTTTTGGTTATTATGGAACCCGATCTTGGTACAACCATTTTTTTAGCTGCAATAACCTTCATTATGTTGTTTTTGGGAGGGCGCAAAATTGTTCACCTGCTCTATCCAATTTTTGTTGGGATTCCCATCCTCCTCTTTTTAATTTTCGCTAGTGGAAATCAATACTGGAAAGCACGGCTTGAAGCTTTCGTTGATCCTTGGAAAGAACCGTTGGGAAAGGGTTTTCAAATTATTCAATCTTTGATAGCTATTGGTTCAGGAGGTTTATTTGGTCGAGGTTTAGGGGAGAGTCGGCAAAAATTTTTCTATCTACCGGATCGGCATACTGATTTTATTTTTGCTATTATTGGTGAAGAGTTAGGTTTTATCGGGACGGTGAGTGTGGTTGTTTTATTTTATATTCTTTTGTGGCGAGGTTGGCAAATTGCGGTTCACGCTGCGGATGATTTTCAAGCCATGTTAGCCATGGGAATAATCATAAGTATTCTTTTGCAAGCGATTATCAATTTATGTGCAGTACTAAATATCCTTCCGGTATCTGGCGTACCTTTGCCGTTAGTGAGTTACGGGAACTCATCAATGTTGATTACCATGATCGAAATTGGTTTATTATTCAACATTGCCCGTCAATCCAAGGTGAATCATTTTGAATGAAATATTTGTTGCGGCTGCAGGAACCGGTGGTCATATATTTCCAGCTCTGAGTATTGCTCAACATATTTCTCGAGATTATCCAGTTCGTTTTATTGGAACTAAAAGAGGTATGGAAAAAAATTTGGTTACTGAAGCCGGTTTCCCCCTTTCCTTTATTCGCGCTCGAGGATGGAACCGAATCTCGGTTATAGATTTTTTTGGTGCTTTTGGTGATAATATTATAGGATTATTTCAAAGTTTATATCTTTTTATCAAGTATCGACCTCGAGCCGTCTTAGTTTTTGGCAGCTATGTATCTTTATTAGTAGCTTTTTGGGCGAAAATATTTCGCATTCCGGTATTCGTTCAAGAGCAGAATATTTGTCCTGGTTTTGCCAACCGAATTATATCCCGTTGGTCGGAAAAAACTTTTGTTCCGGTGATTGAGGCGGCTAAAAATTTTCGAGATTTAAGTAATATTGTTGTAATAGGCAACCCCTTGCGGGAAGAGGTTCTTGATTGGCAGGGAAGGGATGAAGAAGCCAAAAGAAAATTGGGTCTCGATTTCCAAAAAAAGACTCTGCTTATCATGGGAGGGAGTAGAGGTTCTAACCTGATTAACCAAGCGTTTTGGCAAGCATTACCTTTCCTGGAAGATTTAAAATTTCAGGTTATACATATAACTGGTAGTGAGTCATTTCAAGAGGCTAAATCGATGGCAGTACTTTATCCTCATCCTTATTTAGTTTATGAGTTTTATCCCAACCCGGGAATTTTTTATGCAGCTGCTGACTTGGCAATAAGTCGTTCAGGTGCTAATGTTACCTATGAGTTGTTTTGTTTTGGTCTTCCCGCGGTTTTAATACCTTTTGGGAAAGCTACTGAAAGTCACCAATTGTACAATGCTCAATGGCTAAGGGAAAAACAGCCGGTCATCATTTTAGATGAGGAAAATCTTCAACCAGTAAAATTAGCTCAGGCAATTCGAAACCTGTGGGAGCTTTCACCAGGAAAAAATAAAAAAAATGAAGACTTTCGATTTTCAGCAGTACGAATTGCTGGTATGATTGTCAAAGAGATCCGTAGGAGGAAATGAAATTGAACACTCATCTCGTCTCATTACCTAACGAACTTTTTTTTATTGGCATTGGTGGCACTGGAATGAGTGCTTTGGCGACCATCGCTTTTGAAATGGGGTATCGGGTTAGTGGTTCTGATATGTATCCAGGGGAGAACACCTATCGGCTCCAAGAAAAAGGTATCCCAGTTTTTATCGGCCATTCAAGAGAAAGGATTGAACATGCTTCAGCAGTAGTTATTTCTTCGGCAATTCCACCAGAAAATGAAGAACTTCAAGAAGCACTACAACGGAATATACCAATAATTCACCGGGGTGAAATGTTAGCTTTTTTTCTAAATAAGAAAAAGGGCATAGCAATTGCTGGAACCCACGGTAAGACAACTACCACCTCGATGATTTCACTATTATTGGAAGTTGCCGGTTTGGACCCCACGGTGTTAGTAGGGGGGGAAGTTGAGGATATTGGAGGGAATGCTCGTTACGGAAATGGGGAATATTTTGTATCTGAAGCTGATGAGAGTGATGGATCTTTTTTAAAACTTAACCCCTATTGTGGGGTTATCACTAATATAGAGGATGACCATTTGGAATATTACGGCAATCAAGAAAATGAGCTGAAAGCATTTACTTCGTTTGCCAATGGGGTTAAAGATGGGGGATTTATGGTTGCCTGTGGTGATCATCCCAATGTACAATTGATGCTCAACCAACCCTTAAGAACTAACCTGGTTTCCTATGGAATGATTAATAATAGGGTTGATGTTCGAGGATTACTGATTGAAGAAAGGGCCGAAGGTTCATTATTTAGAGTATTCTATCGTAATCAGGATTTAGGGTCTTTTATCTTGAATATTCCGGGAATTCATAATATAGTTAATTCCTTAGCTTGTATCGCCATTGGGGCAGAGCTGGGCATTGAGAAAAAAATAATTGCCAACGCCTTAGAAATGTTTAGAGGAGTGAAAAGGCGTTATGAACGGATTGGTTATATTGATGGGACTCTAATTGTTGATGATTATGCCCATCATCCAACTGAAATGGGAGTCGTTTTAAAAACGGCTTTGAACCGAACCTTAGGCAAAGTTATTGTGATTTTTCAACCTCATCGATATACACGAACCAAGCGTTTATACAAGGAAATGGCTGAAATATTAAAAAAAGCTCATCAGGTTATAC
This sequence comes from Candidatus Atribacteria bacterium, assembly GCA_018056205.1. Taxonomy (GTDB): domain Bacteria; phylum Atribacterota; class Atribacteria; order Atribacterales; family Atribacteraceae; genus Atribacter. The sequence continues at coordinate 12,314 of JAGPGC010000006.1, forward strand.
TCTTTCCCATCTATTCAGCTGGAGAGAAGCCAATTGAAGGAATAACTTCGAGTCTTATTTATGATGAAATGAAAAAAGACGGTTATGATGGCGTTCATATGGTCTTTACTATAGAAGAAGCCCTTCATATTGCCGAAAATATGATTGGTCCAGGCAATATACTTATCACCATGGGAGCCGGAGATGTATGGAAGGTAGCAGAAATTATGTGCAGAAAAAATGGAAATCAATTGAGAGAGAATATCTCAGCTCTCCGGATCTGATAATTACACCAGAAGCTGAAATGAAGTTCTATACCACCTGGAAAATTGGTGGTCGGGTTATAGCCTTAGTTGATATTCTAAAAAGTTTTATAATCCCCAATTTTTTTTTAAAAATGCAAGAACAGGGTTGTCCCTGGAGGATACTGGGAAGAGGATCAAACATTCTGGTTGGTGATAATGGTTTTCCTGGAGTGGTTGTTCGTTTGGTTGGAGAATATTCCGAGATAAAATATCTCGGTAACCATTGTGTTGAAAGTGGAGCTGGCGTTGTAATTTCTCATTTAGTAAGCTATGCTCTTAGTCAAGGTTTGGGAGGATTTGAGTTTTTAATAGGTGTTCCAGGAACAGTAGGGGGAGCAGTTCGGATTAATGCTGGTTGTTTTGGCCAGGAAATAAGTAATTTAGTTCAGGAAATATTAATTATGGATAAAAATGGTAAAATAGAGTGGTTGAAGCGGGATGATATCCATTTTTTTTATCGAGGCTCATCTTTAAAAAAAGAGCAGCTGACGATACTTAAAGTTGTTTTTCATGCTTTTTGTGAAAGACCGGGTAACATTAGAAATAATATTCGTAGATATAGCCTGCTCCGCAAAAAATTTCAACCGGTAGGTTGGCCATCAGCCGGCAGTGTTTTTAAAAATCCACCTAACGATTATGCCGCTCGGATCATTGAACAAATGGGATTTAAGGGTTTAAGATCCGGTTTTGCACAAGTATCAGAAAAACACTCAAATTTTATTATAAATCGAGGATCAGCAACCGCGCGTGATGTATTGGTGCTGATGAATTGGATTCGGAAAGAAGTTGAACGAGAAAAAAATATTTTTTTGGAAAATGAAATCGAGGTATGGCAATGAAATATAATAAGCCACAGTTTTTTTTGAAGCTCTTTTTTTTTATCTCGTACTAGGGGTTATTGCCTGGTTCATTTTTAGCCTCTTTATGAGAGGCAATCTGTTTGCGGTTAATCAGATTGAAGTGATCGGGAACCGAAGTTTATCAATAAAATATATCGAAAATGCCTCAGGTATCCAAATTGGACAAAGCATCTTTGGTTTGAGAAGCTGGGAAATTGAAAATAGGATCAAGCAAATTAATGATGTAAAAAGTGTAAAAGTACAAAAAGTTTTTCCTCATTTAATTCAAATTCAAATTGTTGAAAGAACTCCTTTAGCAAAAGTTGTAGTTGGAGATACCTGGTTTTATGTGGATGATCAAGGAGTGAGAGTAAATACTCCATCAGATAACCCCGACCAATTAATTTCTCTTTATATACCATCCCTCGAAAATGATTCGATCCCAGCAGCTTTAGAGGTCATTCGTGCTTGGTTGAGCGATTTCGAAACCCCTTTGAAAATGGTGAAATTGGTTCATGATAATCTGTTTATTTTACAACTTCAAAATGATATATTTATCAAGTGTGAGAGTGTGCAAAACCTGAAAGAGAAAATCCCAATTTTAAAACCCTTATTACGGGAAGTGCAGGTGAAAGCTCTTAAAGTAGTCGGTTTTGATCTCCGTATGAAAAAAGATATTGTTCTTATCCAAGATGAGGAGGAAATTTTTTGAAATTATTTAAATATATTGAGAAATCAAATCCAACTATTGCCGTGGTGGATGTTGGTACTAGTAAAGTTTGTACGTTAAATGGGAAAGTTCGATCCAATGGAATCGAAATATTGGGTATTGGTTTAAGTGCCTCATCGGGGATAAAAAAAGGAAAGGTTGTTGATGTGGAAAAGGCTTCTCATTCGATCAGAGAATCACTACTCAATGCTTTAAGTGTTGCCAAAGAACAACCGGATGTTTTATATACTGGTATTGCAGGTGATTATGTCACTTCGAAGAATGCTGAAAACGAAATACTCCTTGGTAAAGTAAGCCGTGAAGTATATGAAAAGGATATTGAAAAGGTGGTCGAGGGAACGCGAGCTCAAATTGCCGGTGACGGTCAAGCCATCATCCATGTTATCCCCCAAGAGTTTTCCTTAGATGATCAACGAGGAATTGCCCATCCTCGCAAACTGGTTGGGACTCGTTTAAAAGTGAATGCCCATGTAGTAACTGCTGAAGAAAACCATCTCCATAATTTAATTGAATGTTTCCAAAGTGCAGGGTATGAAGTTCATCGAACGGTTTTTCAGCCTTATGCCTCAGCATTAGCCGTATTAACCACTGGTGAACAAGAAGCCGGAACGGTTTTAGCTGATATCGGTGGGGGAACGACTGATATTGCAGTGTTCTACAATGATTCAATCTATTATTCTAATATCATACCGGTTGGAGGAGAACTCATTACTTCTGATTTAACCATTGGGCTACGGACCTCCCGCGATGAAGCAGAGAGGATAAAGCTTCAATATGGAAGTGTTTACAGTAAGTATGTACCTGATGATGAAGTGATTGAAGTGAAAGATATAAGTATGAAGTCTCTTCGAACGGTAAAAAGGAAATTTGCTTGTGAAATTATTGAAGCACGGGTTAAGGAAATAATTTTAATGTTAAAAAGAGAAATCCGAGCCTCGGGAATGGCACCGGTTTTACGGGGAGGAATTGTTTTCACCGGTGGGTCTTCTCTCTTAGGAGGTCTCAGTGAGTTTGCTTCTTCATTACTCAATATGCCAGTCCGGATTGGATTCCCCGAAAGCAAAAATTACTTAGGACAAGTTCAAGTGATATCCAGTCCAATCTTTTCAACTTCTTGTGGACTATTACAATTAGCTCTTTCCGAAGGCCAAGGGAAAAATTTAGATAGTCATTTTAATGAGGGATCTTCGGGAAAAATTCATGGGATGATTAATAAATTAAAAGATTTTTTTATGATGGGATAATTACTGGGGGTTACAGAGATGTCTAAGGCGAAAGGTAGTGCCGGAGAAAATAACAATGTTGTGATCAAGGTTTTCGGTATTGGAGGTGGCGGAGGAAATGCTGTAAACCGAATGATCAAATCGGGATTGATAGGGGTATCATTTGTTGCACTCAATACTGATGTCCAAGTTTTATCACGTTCTCTGGCTGATGTTAAGCTCCAAATTGGCTCAAAATTGACTCGAGGTCTTGGGGCTGGAGCTAACCCAGAGATTGGTCGAAGAGCTGCCGAAGAAGATCGAAATAAAATATACGAGGTATTAGAAAACACCGATATGGTTTTTGTAACTGCTGGAATGGGGGGTGGAACTGGAACTGGTGGTGCTCCAGTAGTGGCAAATATTGCCCGTGAATTGGGTATTTTAACCATTGCTGTGGTCACAAAACCCTTTTCTTTTGAAGGACGTAAGAGAAACCTACAAGCTGAAGAGGGTATAGAGCAACTTAGAAAAGTAGTGGATGCTCTAATTGTTATTCCTAATGATCGATTACTTCAAGTGACGGAGAAAACAACTTCGATCATGGAAGCCTTTCAGATGGTGGACGATATTCTCCTTCAAGGTGTGCAAAGTATTTCTGATTTAATTAATATTCCAGGCATAATCAATTTAGATTTTGCTGACATCCGGACTATTATGGCAAATGCTGGTACCTCATTAATGGGAATAGGTAGAGCGAGCGGAGAAAATAAAGCTGCCGAAGCAGCAAAAGTGGCAATTTCCAGCCCACTTTTGGAAACATCTTTTAAGGGAGCTAAAGGGATACTCTTTAATGTGACGGGTGGGCCGAATTTAGGAATCCTTGAAATAAATAAAGCGGCTGAGATCATTTGTAGTGCTGCTTCAGAAGAGACAAATATTATTTTCGGAGCGGTTATTGATAAAAATATCAAAGATGAATTGAAAATTACGGTAATTGCCACTGGCTTTGATCACAGTGGAGAACCAGACCAAAAGGAAAAGCAGGATTTATTCCAGAAAGAAGTTATTGATTCATTTACCGTTGATGACCTTGATGTCCCAGCATTTTTGAGAAAAAAAATGAAATGATTTTTGATGTTTCCCATTTGAAAAATAGCGAACAGGGTGTTTCTTTAACCAATAAAATGGGAAAATACCTTTTTATTGGTTGTTTTCCTGGCCCTTATGAGATGGGAATGGCGAATCTTGGATACCAAACAGTTTTAAAGACGGTCTTTGATTGTCCTGATTGGAGGGTTGAAAGGTTATTTTCTAACACTGGGATTCGTACTTTTGATAAGAACCTCTCCATATTGGAAGCTGATATTGTTGGTTTTACCCTTGATTTTGAAATCGAAATATTCACTTTGGTTCGGTTGCTTCAGGATTCAGGGCTAAATGTTTATGCTAAGGAACGTCAGGAAAGCCAGCCGCTGGTTTTAGTGGGTGGTCCCCTGGCTGCTTTGAATCCGGAAATTATTGCTCCTTTTACTGATATCGTTTTTGTTGGCGAATGTGAAGAAAGCCTTGCTTACTTACTTGCTGCCTGGGAAGAGGCGAAAAACCTCGGTTTAAGCCGTAAAGAAGTCCTACTTTATCTAAGTCGTTTCCCTGGTGTTTATGTGCCCCAGTTTTATTATCCTAAGGTTAAAGGTTCTTTTTTTGAAGGTTTTAATAAAGAAAGTATTGTTCCGGAACGAGTTCATCGTCAATGGGCTGATATAAGTCGCTTTGAAATTTGTTCCCATATTTATTCTCCTCAATCTTATTTTAAAAATATGGGATTGATGGAAATCAACCGTGGGTGTAGTTATCGGTGCCGCTTTTGTGTGGGTGGGGTTATCTATCGGCCTTTGCGTCAGCGACCGATGGAAATGATTATCAATATTATAAACTATTTAAAAAAATATACTTCGCAATTAGGGATTATGGGATCGGATGTACTTTCTCATCCCCAATGGGAAGATATCATGAAATATGCCATAAAAAACTCATTAACGGTAAATTTTTCCTCACTCTCAGCGTTAACTCTTTCTCGACATAGGGAATACCTTTCCTATTTGGTAAAATGTGGAGTAAAAACCCTTACCTTAGCACCAGAAAGTGGGAAAGTCGAGACTCGTCAATTTTTTGGGAAAGGTTTAGATGATGAGACCTGGGTTGATCTTATTCAGAATATTTTCGAATTAGGAATTCCAAAGGTAAAGCTCTATTTTATTATTGGAAAGACTACTCATGATGCCGACCAGGATTTGGATTTTCTCAGTAAATTATGTCGCCAAACCGATTCAAATCATCGATTGGCTGTTTCATATAGTTTTTTAATTCCTAAACCCCATACTCAAATGGAGAACCTAACTTCTCTTTCTTTCTTAGAATGGAAAAAAGATAAAGAGATCTTCGAGGCGGGATTGAAAAAGTTGAAAATTCGCTATTCAGGCGAAAGCCTTCGTACCGCTTGGTTAGAACTGCTCTTAGCCCGGGCAGATCGTTTAATAGCTCAAGAGATTCCTCAATTACTAAAACAAAACAATAGTTTAGCTTTTAATCCATGGAAAATCGCTCTCCAAAAAATTGGCAGGGATTTCCAAGAGTGGCCCAGGCATCCTTGGGAGAGCGATGAGTATCCCTGGTCAATCATCGATAATGAAAAGGATGTTGGTTAGCTAAAAGTAAGAGGGAACTTAGTCAAAAATGACGAATAGATTCATTAAAAAACGGTTAGAAATAATACAAGAAAATATTTTGCTCTCCTGTCAAAAATCAGGTAGAAAAAGCGATGAAATTAAGATCATTGCTGTTACTAAAGGGATAAATGTTGATTTCATGCAGGAAGCATTAACCTGCGGTTTAAACCGTTTTGGTGAGAATCGAGTTCAAGAAGCGGAACAAAAGAGGATATATTTTCAAGAAAAACCAATTGAATGGCATTTTATTGGGCAGTTACAAAGGAACAAAATTCCAAAAGTGGTAGAATATTTCCAGTATATTCATTCTTTAGATCAAGTAAACCAATTGCAAGCTTTAGAAAAACGTTTGAAATTACAAAAAAAGGATCCTTTCCCGGTTTTTATACAAATTAATTTAACTGGGAAGGAAACTCAAGCCGGCTTAGAAAAGCAGAATGTTATTCCTTTTTTAGAATCGATGCAATTTTATAGTCGCATCCGAGTCAAGGGTTTAATGACCATTGGTCCGCAGGGGAATCCGGATGAAATTCGGCGAGTTTTCCGAGAGCTTCACCAATTAAAGGAAAAAATTGAAGATAAAAATTATAGTTGGGTTTCTCCAAGGTTAGATTTGTCAATGGGAATGAGCGATGATTATCCCATAGCGGTTGAAGAAGGAGCAACTTATCTTCGATTAGGACGTTGCCTTTTTGGAGAAAGGAGTTATTAGATGAAACCATCTATTTTGATGATAGGTTGTGGGAATATGGGGAGTGCTTTGGTTCGCGGGCTTTGTCTTGATAAATGGCAAACCAAGTATGATATTTGCCTTTATGATAAAGTTATATCCAAAGCTATTCAAATCTCCAATGAATATGGTTTATCTTATATTACTAATTTAGGTGAAGTAAAATCGGAGCCTGCTTTTATTTTTTTAGTAGTCAAACCTAATCAAATAGAAGGGGTTTGTCATAGCCTCACTCAATTTAAAAGATCAATCTTTGTATCCTTAGCAGCGGGAGTTACCCAAGAACAATTACAGAAATACTTAGGCCAAGGACAACCTATCGTCAGAATGATGCCAAACTTGGGAGTTGAGGTAGGAGAAGGAGTGGTAGCTCTTAACTTTAATTCATTTTTAAGCGAAGAGAGTCGTGAGGATCTTTTATTTTTATTTTCCTCTCTTGGTTGGGTATTTGAAGCTGATGAAGGGGAATTTGATCAGATTACTGCTTTAAGTGGGAGCGGACCGGGATTGGTGGCGGTTTTTTTGGAGGCGATGATGGATGCCGGAGTGAACCTTGGTTTACCTTGGGAAAAGAGTCTGAAAATAGTGGTTCAAACCCTGTTAGGTACGGCATTTTGGTTAAAGAAAAAAGATTGTCATCCTGGTTTATTGAAAAATATGGTTTGTTCTCCTGGAGGAACAACTATTGCCGGAATAAAACGACTGGAGTTATCAGGTTTTAGAGGCATGGTAATGGATGGAATTGAAGCCGCCAGTAAACGAGCAAAAAATAATAGGGTTGAGGAGTGACGGGCATGGATTTGAAACCAGAAAAAATATTAGAGGTCGAATTCAGTCGTTCCTTCCGCGGGTTTAATGAAGATGAAGTAAATGAATTTATTGAAGAAATAGCATCAGCAGTTGAAGCCATTCAAAAAGAAAAAGAAAAATTACAGCAGGAAAATGATGAATATAAGCGGAAAGTAAAGGAATTGACCCAATATGTGAATCGCTTAGAGGGAAATTTGGAAGAATGGAAAAAGCAATTGGAGATTGAAAAAGAATT
>JAGPGC010000113.1 GCA_018056205.1 Candidatus Atribacteria bacterium
TGGATGCACTAAAAGCAAATTTGGAAATGAATTGTGTACCAACTGATATCTTTTATATGAATGCTCAGGATTACAATAATTTTCTGGAGAAACGACGCTACCTTATGGCGCAGAAAATAAGGAATTATTTCACCAGTTTATAACAAAAACAAAGAGTCTAAAGTCTAAGGGTCAGGTCTTAATTCTTGAATTTCGGAGCATTAGAATTCTGGAAAAGGATGAAAGATGAGATCCTCACGGATTCGAAAAGCGAATCCTCAGGATGACAGCGTTGTGGTTTTAGATGAGATCCTCACACCCTCAAATAGCGAGGGCTCAGGATGACAAAATTTTTTACTCATAATTGATTACTCATCAATAATCTCGGTATTTACAGGTCAGAAGAAGAATATAACCGTTCTATCCCAATTCTAAATTAAAGAATAACCTTCTTAGAAGTTTAAAAAAAATACTATAAAATTTAAGGAGGGTGTGTTGCATATACTCTCTACTTTTAAAGGGTAAAACATATTTTAACTTAGAAGTCGCACTATACCCTATAACACACAAAAAAACAAACGAAATTAAAAATATGTAGTGGAATCAGGTATGTAAAATTGCACCATTTTTTCTAAGGATCTCTCTGAGCTCATTGGTATCGACATCAGCGGGTTCAATTCCTTGCTTTACGGCAAGCGCTGCGCCAACACCCGCACCTTCTCCGATTGCCATACATAAGGTCATGATACGTGAGGAACCTAACGCTATAGCGTCAACGCTGATGCAACGACCGGTCATCATGAGACCCTGTATATCCTTCGATACCGTGCAGCCGTACGGTACTCCGTATGGTTCCTTTATCCTCTTAACATAGGTCGTGTATTCTTTTCCACTATGAATATCTATAAAGTAAGAAAAAATGGCGACAGCGTCGGTAGGAATAATTCCAGAGAGGACATCTCCTTGACTTAGTTTTTTTATTCCCATAATTCGTCGTGATTCCCGTACACCAATAGTAGGATGGATGTATGTAAGGTAACAATCCTCAAAACCAGGCACATAATTTCTAAACATTTCGATTAATGGAATGATTTGAAGGTGTCCCTCCATCTCAGCTCGGCTTAGATCATGAATATTACTGCCATCACAATTTAAGATCCGTATAGAATTTACTGCCACATGATCTGGAATAGGTAAACGGATATAAATAATGGTGTCCCTGTCAATAGGACACCTCCCTTGTTCACGCAGTTTTTCAACTGTAGCATTAAGTCCAACGAATACATGACCTGGGTTATCCCGGAAGAAATCTGCATTATATTCAGAAGGGGTATCAGGGCGAACATTGTAGAGAAGTTCCTCTGGATGTGCCGCAATGTAATCAATAAAGTGTTTAAAATTTACCCCGCCCAGATTAAACATTAGAGTAGGTGGCTGCAATATATGCCCTTTTTCATAGGTTGCACCAGTTATATAGCCCAGATCCCCATCACCAGTTCCATCTATATATACTTTGGCTCGGATTTCAAAAGTCATCCCTTTTCCGGTAGCTGTTACCCATTGTAGGCGGCCGTTTGTTACTTTTGCATCAGACAACTCGCAGTGCATCAAAAGCTGAATACCACACTCCTTTATCCATTGAAAGCAAATGATACGAGTATAGAATTGGTTTATTGAAGTGGTGGAAAGATGATGAGGACAGTAGCGGTGTCCTACCGTTCCAAAATTAAGTGTTGCTAAACGGTCTACCATTTCCTGTGCTAAGCCACCCACAATACGCTTCTGATGCGTATCAAAAAATGCCAAAAAAGGAAGCCCAGAGCTGAGTTGTCCCCCCAAATACCCCTGACGTTCTACTAGTGTAACTCTAACACCCTGCCGTGCAGCGGATACTGCTGCTGCAATTCCACCTGGACCTGCACCAATAACAGCTACATCGGTTTCTATAATTTCTTTATTCATTTCTTATTTCTCCTTCTAAAATTCTTTAAGAAAACCGACCAAAATAATCCATATTTATAATCCATCTTCAAATTACCTTAATATTGTTATATCTACTTCTTTTGATTGCCTTTTATTCAATCATTATTTTTCAAGATTTTTCAAAAATCTTTGTTCTTTATACTCACCCACCTTTAAAAGGCGGGTGAGTATAAAGAAATTTAAAAGTTATGGTAATAGTGCCTGTAATTCTTTGGCAAGTTGGTCCACGCTCTTCTGAACCGGTTGACCTTTAAAAATAACATCATGGCAGTAATTTCCGATTAAATCAATTGCCTCACTTGCTCTATCAAATGGAGGCCAAATAGTTTCAGCGTAAGGTGCTATTGAAGCTTCTATTTGCGCAGCCGGATTGTTCTGAGTATATTGGGGAGAATTTAAAACTGAAACTCTTACTGGTGTATTCCCAGAAAGTCCCATGCTTAAAGCTCCTCTTTTAGAAGCTACGAACTGTATATATTCCCAAGCAAGATCTTTTTTCTGAGACCCTTTTAAAATTCCCAAAGACCACATTGTTGCTTGACCACGGTAATGCTGTCCCTGAGCTTGCATTTCGGGAGACAGCACTGGCTCTGTCATAACAGCATATCCTGCAATTTTCGATTTGCTTGGATCATTAAAGCTAACCCCATAACTGGTATTTCCAGCAGAAAATAGCGAGTGGTTTTCCATAAAAGTTTTCATTAGCTCGGCATCTGCATAGGTGTATACATCAGGTGGGATAGCACCTTCTTGATAAAGTTTTTGCAAATAAGTAAGACCCTCAATTGCACCAGGAGAATTAACGTTAGGTTTAAAGTCCTCGGTTACTAATTTATTAGACCCAAAAAATCTTGCCCAAACATCAAACACTTCATATATCATCCCTACAACACCCTTGTAAACATAACCGTAAACTTTTTCTCCACTTGGACGGGTATAGGTGCCCTTCTTGGCAAGCTCATAAAACTCTTTACCAGTAATCGTTGGTTGATAAGCAACTCCAATCTCATCTAATATTTTCGTATTGACCCAATATACTCCATTATAGCTAACTCTGACTGGGATACCATAGGGAGAACCATCTATTTTCGTAGTTGAGAGAAGGTTTTCAGGATAATCATTAGGATAGTCTTCCAGTGGTTTTTCCACCAAATATTTGTCTAATGGCTCAAGAAATTTGGCTACTACCGGCACAAACCAGTTATCAACAACATGAATAAGATCCTCTTCAGTTCTATTGAGAGGTCCAAGGAGGTTCATCTTTTCCCGAACTTTTGGACTAGAATAAGTTTGATAGACTACTTTCACATTTGGATGAAGTGCCTCAAATTCCTCTATCAAATTCACCCCTTTTGCTCCAACTTCCTGAGCTGTAACAGCATTCAAATGAACTTGATGCCCGATAACGATCAATTCTGTCTTTTCTTGGGAAATTGCTCCAATAGAAACACTTAATAAAAGAGCTAAGACGATCAACGTTAAAAATAATATACTTTTACTATAATATTTCATTTTTCTGTCCTCCTTTTCTTAAAAATCACCATATAATAAAACAAATAGAAGCACTATCAATCTTAAATTCGTCTGTGCTTATCACTTCACCTCCTTCTTACATAATATTTTTAATAAGTTTCATCACTTTTTTTAATAGTTTAACTCTTTATTTCATTTGTAAACACCCCCTTTTTTAATTTGTTCCATCAAAACCTACACTCTTGTGTAGTTCATTAACCATTCATCCCACTTTGTAACTTAAAAAGGACTAATCTTGCTGCGAGGTATTGAATAGTATATTTCATTTCATTTCTTTTCCTTTCTTGCTTTTTATACAATTTATAGAAAAATCGTCTTTCACTTGTTGTACTGGTAAATTTTTACACTCAAATGGAATAAATTTTTGAAAATCATCATTCCTAATCTGGAAGAAAAGCAACGCCAGTTGCATCCTCTTCACCTTTTCTCTTCTCTTTTCCATCAGACCTCCACTTTAAGCTGCAACATCCCTAACTCTATACAATCAACGAATCTTTTGGCTCGCAAATAGCCTGTATGCCTAATTTATTGGTTATAAAAGCCTCTTGAATGTTGATTGTATCATTTGAGGAAGAAACAGTAGTTCCTAAAAATTGATAATATTATTTTAGTTTTAATGGCGTACCCTGATATAGTCCCAAAGCAAATAATTCTAAGACAATCGCATCAAAAAGTATAAGATGATCATGTCCTAAAAGATGAATATCAGAATAAAGATTTACTCCTGAAATATCAGAGGAATGAATGGCTCTTTATTTTTTCTCAATCCTACAAACCACCTCATCAAAAAACCCTTTTATAAATTGGCTCTTCTTATTGCTACTGAAGCAAGCAATAAATGGAACGATTAATTCAATGTTTGACACCCTAAGTAGGTTTCCGCCATTTTCACCAAAATCGTTTTCATTCCTTTTCTTGCTGAGGATAAGGTAACTTCATTTTCAGC
>JAGPGC010000114.1 GCA_018056205.1 Candidatus Atribacteria bacterium
GATTATATTATGTCGATTGACCAGGGAACAACTGGGCTAAATGACCCTTTTGAGTCATAAATTTTGATTTCTACTTGACAACTTTTTTATTTAGTGTTATAAAACTTAACAAAATATGTTATTTAAATAACAAAATAGGGAAAGAAGGAATACAAACCTTCTTTAACACCTAGAAAGATGGAGAGGAGCGATAGAAAAAATGGAAGTTTATAGTGATGCTTTAGGCATGATCGAGACTCGAGGTTTTGCTGCGATGGTAGAAGCTTCTGATGCTATGGTGAAAGCTGCTAAGGTAGAGTTGGTTGGTTATGAAAAGATTGGCGGGGGTTATGTAACTGCTATCATTCGTGGTGATGTTGCCGCAGTTCGAGCAGCTCTGGATGCTGGTCAAGCAGCTTCGGAAAAAGTGGGCGAAGTAATTTCAGTCCATATTATTCCTCGGCCTCATACCAATGTTGATGAAGTGCTTCCCCTGGGGCGAGGTCCAGTAAAGAGTTCCCCCAAAACTACTGATTAGTAGGATATGGAAAAGTGATACTGGCCAAGGTTATTGGAACTGTAGTCTCTACCAGAAAAGAACAAAAGATTGAAGGTATTAAATTTTTGCTTTTGGAGAAGATTGACCCTACCACCATGCAAGGTAAAAAAGATTATGTAGTGGCTATGGATGGTGTTGGTGCTGGTGAAGGTGAAGTGGTTTTTTTTGTTGCAGGAAGTAGTTCACGAATGACAGCTGTTACTGAAGGAAAACCCAGCGATGCAACTATTGTTGCTATTGTTGATTCCGTCGAGATAGGTGGTAATTTGGTTTACCAGAAAGACCGGGTTGATTAGGTTGATTTATAGGAAGCTACGCGACGTGAAGAGAGGCAAAAATGATTTTTGGTAAAGTTATGGGAACCGTAGTAAGTACTCAAAAAAATGATGGAGTGCAAGGGAAGAGGTATCTTATAGTTCAGTCCTGCCAGCCAAATGGTGATCTCTTGAATGAATTTCATGTTGCTATCGATCTGGTCGGTTCTGGATATGGAGAGATGGTTCTTTTATCACAGGGGAGTTCGGCTCGCCAAACTCAGGATACTTACCAAAAAGCGGTTGATTGTATCATTGTCGGAATAGTTGATTTGGTGGAAAAGGAAAACCACTTAATTTATCAAAAATGACCATTAGGGTTGGAGGGTGTCTCTTTGGAAATAATTGAAACTATTAGAGAAGCAGGCATAGTTGGTGCTGGAGGAGCAGGTTTTCCAACCCATGCTAAAGTTAGAAAAGAGCTAGAAACAGTGATTGCCAATGGAGCTGAGTGTGAGCCGCTTCTGTCTAATGATAAGTATATTCTTGCTGAGTATGGCGAAGAGATAGTTCGAGGGTTAGAGTTGATTCTAGAAGCGAGTGGAGCGCGAAAAGGGGTAATCGCTATAAAAAAGAAGAATACCGATGTAGTATCCAGTATGGAGAAAATTATAGAAGGTCGTAAAAATCTTTTTCTCGCTTTACTTGATGATTTTTATCCGGCTGGAGATGAGCTAATATTAGTGAACTCGGTAACAGGAAAAGTTGTTCCCCCGGGCGAGTTACCTTTTTCGGTAGGTTGTATGGTGAGTAACGTTGAAACTCTTAGGAATGTTTACCGAGCTTCCCTGGGGGAGCCGGTTACTCGACGTACCTTAACCTGCACCGGAGAGGTAAAAAATCCCTCAGTGGTAATTGCCCATATTGGGGCATCCGTTCAAGATGTAATTGATGCTTGTGGGGGTAGCATAATTGATGACCCGCAGGTAATCGTGGGTGGCCCTATGATGGGAAATGTCGAGCGAGACCTCAATGCTCCTGTAACCAAGACAATGACTGGTATAATCGTTCTTCCCTCTAACCATATTCTGATTCAGAAAAAGAGCATGTCTATGCCCTGGGTTATTAAACAGAGTAAAGTGGCTTGTTGTCAATGTACTTATTGTACGGAGTTATGTCCTCGCTACCTTTTAGGGCATGAGCTCTATCCTCATAAAATTATGAGAAGTATCAACTTTGGTTTGAGCACGCCTCCTGAGGTAATTGAAAGTGCTTTTCTATGTAGTGAATGTGGCCTATGTGAGGTGTATGCCTGTCCTATGGGACTTTCTCCTCGAATGGTAAATCATGCCATTAAAAATAGTTTGCTGGAATCTAGCTATCATCCCCAGTTTGATAATAAGAAAGCAACAGCTCGAGGGAGTGATTTGCTGAATCGGAAAATACCGACCTCAAGAATCAAGAATAGATTACAGATTGGAAAATATGACCGAAAAGTATCGAGCATTGTCGAAACCAATCCTTCAAAAGTGGAAATTTTATTGAAGCAGCATATTGGATTGCCAGCAGTTCCGGTTGTAAGAGCAGGAGATGAAGTCGAAGAGGGGGATTTGTTGGCTGATATCCCGGAGGGAAAACTGGGTGCGAAAGTGCACGCTAGCATTAAAGGTCGGGTTAGCTTTGTGGACCAAGAGAGAATTATTATAAAGAGAGAGAGCTAAAAATATTATGGAAATCATTACTCTGGCAGCATTAGAATTAAATAGTATTGCTGTTGGCTTACAAGCATTGGATGGAATGGTAAAAGCTGGACCTGTCCAGATTGTTGATGCTAAGACCGTATGTCCGGGAAAATTTGTGATTCTCATTACTGGGGAAGTGGCAGCGGTGGATTCGTCTCTCTCTAAAGGTAAAGAGATCGGCGAAGGATGCGTTGTGGATGAACTCTTTATCCCAAATTTACATCCTCAAATCATACCTGCTATTGTTGGAACCGTCGAATGTGAAGTATGGGATGCAATTGCCATGGTGGAGTCTTTTTCGGTTACAGCTAGTATCAGTGCCGCTGATATCGCTGCTAAAACTGCCGATATCTTAATTAACGAGATTCGTTTAGCTGCGGGTATGGGTGGAAAGTCATACCTAAAGATGGTTGGCAATATTTATGAAGTTGAAGCTGCAGTCCACGCTGCAGTTGAGGCAATTAAAAATAAAGGGTTATTGTGCAAGGAAGTTATCATACCTAATCCTCATCCAGATATAAGAAATTACTTTGTTCTGTAAAAAGTTTGTAATGCAGGGAGGGTTGAAACTCAAGATGTGGGGGAAACATTTTTTTAAACTTGAAAATTATGGATGGTTATTAATATGGAAGTTATGGGAATAAGCGAAACGGAAATAAGACTGATTGTTGAGAAGATAGTAAAGCAAATGGGAAATGAAAGTGATGTTAGTTTATCTAAAGCGGATGAAATTGAGGGGGGAGAATCATCCGGATTATTTACTAATATCGAATCGGCTATTGATGCTGCTGAGAAAGCTTACCTCGAGCTCCATAAACTCAGTCTTGAGCATCGCAAAGAAATGATCCGTCAAATCCGCAAAACAGTAATGTCTAACCTGGAGTTTCTTTCTAAAATGGCGGTTGAAGAAACGACCTTTGGTCGAGTAGAGGATAAAATTGAAAAACATAAACTGGCCGCTCTCAAAACGCCCGGTATAGAAGATTTGGAACCAACTGCCTATACCGATGACCATGGTATGACCCTGGTTGAGAGAGCGCCTTATGGGGTAATTGGGGCAATCATTCCCTCTACCAATCCTACCACTACTGTGGTTAATAACACTATTAGTATGGTTGCTGGTGGCAATACGGTGGTCTTCCATCCTCATCCTCAGGCTAAGAAAAGTTCCTGCATGGCAGTGTCACTCCTTAACCAGGCCATTGTGAAAGCTGGAGGACCAAATAATGTCATTTGTGCTATGAAAAATCCTACCATAGAAACTGCTCAGTTAATGATGAAACACCCGAAAGTCAAGCTTTTAGTGGTAACCGGTGGTCCGGGAGTAGTAAAAGTTGCTATGAATAGTGGGAAAAAAGTTATTGCTGCGGGTCCGGGTAATCCTCCTTGTGTAGTAGATGAAACTGCAGATATTGCTAAAGCAGGAAAAGACATCGTTAGGGGAGCAAGCTTTGATAATAACATTATCTGTATCTGTGAAAAGGAGATTCTAGCTGTATCAAGTATTGCTGATAAATTAAAAGAGGAAATGAAAAAAAATGGAGCCTATGAACTCGAGAGGAATCAAGTAAATAAACTAACTGAACTGATAATTGAAGTGCCGGGAGGTCCGGGTAAAGAAGGTGCACCCAATAAAAAATTTGTAGGAAAAAACGCCGCCCTAATTGCCAAGGAAATCGGATTGAACCTTTCTGAGGATGTTAGATTATTGTTATGTGAAGTTGGGCCAGACCATCCGCTGGTATGGACGGAGCAACTTATGCCGGTTATACCATTGGTTAGATTTTCTAACGTAGAAGAGGCCATTGATTTTGCTGTGCAATGTGAACATGGGTTTCGCCATACTGCCATTATGCACTCTAAGGA
>JAGPGC010000115.1 GCA_018056205.1 Candidatus Atribacteria bacterium
CAATAGTACTATTAAAACCGGACTCGCTCAAAATTCGAGCTCCTTCTAAACCATGGCATTTAGGACAATCTTTAGTGATTTCATAATCAATATCATGCAACAAACCAACCAATGCCCATTCCTCAGGGTCCTCGTCATAGCGGGTTGCCAGGTTTTCCATTATTGCTTCACAGGCTAAACAATGCTTTAATAAATTCTGGTTCTTTAAATATTTCTTAAGTAACAATAAAGCATTATTTCGATTCATAGATCATTTTTTGAGCCAACTCATCGGATTAGCAGCTACCCCCTTGAAACGAATTTCAAAATGACAATGGTTTCCAGTAGCATTGCCTGTTGCACCAACTCGGGCAATTGGGTCGCCTTGATTGACTCTCTGACCTCTGGTTACTATGTTTACACTGTTATGAGCATATACGGTCTGATATCCGTCGGCATGGGTAATGATTACCATTCGACCATAATTTCCACTCACTCCTGAAAAAGTTACCACTCCACTTTGGGCAGCTCGAATAATAGTTCCAGCTGAGGCACAGATATCGATTCCGCTATGCATCTGTCTTCCTCGTTTTCCAAAAGCAGAACTCACTCGCCCCATTACAGGCCAGACAAAACCTTTCTGAGCTTCTCCATATCCATCGGTAACATAGGTAGGAATACGAATTTGTTGGCCAATCCTCAAACGGCTTTGTTGATTTAATCCATTTACACTCATCAGTAATTCCAATGAAACCCGATAACGACGGGCAATCGACCAGAGATTATCTCCTGATTTAACTTGATACACCTGATATTGGTTAGTCGTGTCGCTTGGTGATGGTCTTTTTTCACTAGATGAAACCCAGATTTTTTGATTAATTTGCAAGCGATCTGTACTCTTTAAGTTATTAACTTTCATCAAAGTATTTACACTGACTCCATATTTCCGAGAAATATTCCAGAGGGTATCTCCAGATACTACCGTATAATAAAAACCTTTTTCCCCTGCAGCTTTACTGCTCTGACCACTCTGAGCAACTAAAACCTGAGGAGTTTCGTTCTGTTGAGTTGGAATTTTCAACTTCATTCCAATTTGAAGAATCGAATCCTCAGAAAGATTATTTGCAACCATGATGGTCTTTATGCTCACACCAAAAATCCTAGATATAGTCCATAAAGAATCTCCTTTTTTTATTTCATAGGACTGGATAGTAGTGGTTGCGGTTTGATTCTTGGTAGTTGGTTCTATCCCTTGACGGTTTTGGCCTCCAACAATTTTAATTTTTTGACCTATTCTTAGTATTGAGCTTTCAGTAAGGTTATTATCTTTAAGGATTTTTGCTTGGGAAACACCATATTTCTTAGAAATTGACCAAACATTATCCCCGGCACATACTTGATATATAATAATATTATTATCAATATCCTCTTGACTTTCTTTAATTTTAATTTTTTGTCCAATTTCTAATATGGAATCTTCACTCAAGGCATTTATTTTCATTAAATCTTGCCAAGAAACCTGATACTGTTTTGAAATACTCCATAAACTATCCCCAGCCTGAACCGTGTGATAAGTGGCTGCTAAACCATCCGGCGAAATCATTACCAGAAAAAAATAGATAAAAAAGATACTAAAAAAACCTTTCACCTGATTGGGTAATGATTTCTCATCCCACATTTTTTCACCTCTCCAAGGTCAGATTAAAGGTATAATCTCCAAAAGAAAATTCACTAGTAAAAACATTTTGAAGTGAATTTTCGTATAAAATTTCATAAGCGAGGGTTTCGTTTTGAATATACTGCTCATTTTCTTGAATGAGTTTTCTGGCAACTGGATTGGTTCTATCATTCACTCCAATTCGAATACGATCTTCCACTTCAAACCCCGCTTCTTTTCGTAGTAACTGAATCTGATGAACCAAATCTCGAAGATATCCTTCTCGTAAAAGCATTTCGTTTAATTGAGTATCTAAAACGACCGCATACCCCTCCATACTTTCCACCGAAATTGAACCCTTGGGTTCCAATAGAATATCAACTTCTTGTCGTTCAATCAATACCTGTTCTCCTAAAACAGAAATATATATATTGCCCTCCTCTAAAAGCTTAAGGGCGGTCTGACGATCAACCTGTGATAAAGCGCGAGCTACCTCCTTAACTTTAGAACCATACTTGGGACCCAAAACAGCAAAACGAGGTTTTAGAATCAATCCAATTTCTTCAGGAAGTGTCGCCGACCAGCTAACTTCTTTAACATTTAATTCTTCCTGAATGATGTCTTCGAATTGCTTAGCTCCTTCTCTTTCGTTTGGATTAGGAACCACTAAAATTGCGTTGGATAAAGGTTGCCTAATTTTAATATTTACTTTATTACGAACCGATCGTCCCAAAATGGTAATTTTTCGAGCCACTTCCATCGATAGAAGCAAATCGTAATCAATGCGCAAGGGATCAGACAACGGATAATTTTCAAGATGAACACTTTCTTTTCGATTAAGGTCACTTTGGTGTAAGCTATTATAAACCATTTCTGCAACGAAAGGTATAAAAGGAGCGACAGTTTTAGTTAATCCCGACAATATTTCATACAGTGTATAATAAGCTGCTCGTTTGTCATCATCCCATTCGGATTTCCAGAATCTCCGTCGAGAACGGCGAATATACCAATTACTTAAATCCTCTATAACAAAATTTTCGATTGTTTTAGCCGCTCGCGATACTTCATAACTATCTAACCCATCCCGAACTTGTTGAATCATTTTTTCGTAACTAGAAATAATCCAACGGTCGAGAATATTTCTCCTTTTAAATTCTGGTGGTAAATTTAATCCAGGTTCAAAACCATCAGCATTGGCATAAAGAACAAAAAAATGAAAAACATTCCAAAAGGTGGTAAAAAATTTACTATAGACTTCCCCGAGAGTTTGCTTGCCAAATCGTTTTGGTACCCAGGGTGGTGATACCGAAAACACATACCAACGAAGGACATCAGCACCATAGAAAGAGACTAATTCCCAGGGACTAACTACATTCCCAACATGTTTACTCATTTTCTGTCCCTTCTCATCCAAACCCAGTTCGGTTACCAAACAATTTTTAAACGCTGGACTTTGGAAAAGGATACTGGCTAAAACATGAAGACTATAAAACCAACCACGGGTTTGATCGATAGCTTCACAAATAAAATCAGCTGGAAAAAGGCTGCTAAAACATTCTTTATTCTCAAAAGGATAGTGAATTTGAGCAACAAACATTGCTCCTGAGTCAAACCAGCAATCGAGGACCTCGGGGGTCCTTTTCATTTCTCCACCACATTGCGAGCAAGTCAAAGTTATCGCATCCACAAAAGGTCGATGGAGCTCGATTTGGTCTAAATCTTGGTTTGCCCTCTCAATAAGTTCTTGCCTTGATCCAATAGCATCTTGATGTCCACAGGTTTCACATTTCCAAATATTAAGAGGAGTACCCCAATATCTTTCCCGACTTAATGCCCAATCAACAACGTTCTCCAAGAAATTACCAAACCTTCCACTTTGGATATGTTCTGGATGCCAGTGAACTTTTTGGTTATTTTCCAATAAAATATCTTTTACCGCCGTAGATCTAATAAACCAGCTACCCTTAGCATAATAAAGAAGAGGGGTATCGCACCGCCAACAAAAGGGATAAGTATGGCGATGGGTTTCTTGACGATATAACTGACCAGTTGATTGGAGATATTTTATTATTAAAGGATCAGCATCTTTTACCCAGAGACCTTGCCAGGGAGGAACACTATTATCATAGGTTCCATCAGCTTTAACCGGATGGAGTATCGGAAGACCGTATAGTTGAGCCAATTTCATATCGTCTTCTCCAAAAGCTGGTGCTATATGAACAATTCCTGTTCCTTCTTCGGTTGAAACAAAATCTCCATGGTATACTTGATATCCTTTTTGAGCAGTTAAAAAGTTCATAAGAGGATGATAAGTTAAGCCAATCAATTCTTCCCCCTTCATTTTTCTAATAAGAGTATAATCTTCTGGATTAAATAGTGCTTTTAAACGTTGGTAATTGAGAATGAAGTGTCGACCGGTGTTGTTTTCTTGGATTTCAACATAATCGAGGTCCTTGCCAACTGCCAATGCTACATTCGCTACCAAGGTCCAAGGAGTAGTTGTCCAAACCAAAAAATAGGCATTTTCTCGGTTCTGAATTTGAAAAAGAATATAAATTGAGGGGTCAACAACATCTTGATATCCCTGAGCCACTTCATGGCTGGAAAGGGAGGTCCCACATCGGGAACAATAGGGCAAAACCTTATATCCTTGATAAAGTAGATCTTGATTAAAAAGTTGCTTGAGAATCCACCATAAGCTTTCGATATAATCATTGTCGCAGGTGATATAGGGATGGTCCATGTCTATCC
>JAGPGC010000116.1 GCA_018056205.1 Candidatus Atribacteria bacterium
TGTTGATAAACACCGGTCGTTTTAATTTTTAATTGATCAATATACTTCTGAGCTAAAGCCTTTTCTGTAGGTATTCTAAATATTTTTTCTTTTAGCTTGGCTAAATAGACTAAAGTTACATTGTCTTTAACCGGCATGTTTAAACACAAACCTGATACATCTCTATCCTCAGGTAAATATCCAATACCATATTGAACGGCTTCTTTAGGATTTTTAATATTTATTTCCCTATTGTTATAAAAGCATTGACCAACATCTAATCTATCAACCCCAAATATCGCCCGAGCTAATTCGGTTTTTCCAGCTCCTATAAGACCAGTCAATCCGACAATTTCACCCTTGCCAACCTTAAAGCTAATATTTTCAAAGGATCCCTTACGGCTAAGGGAATTGAATTCAATTATTGTTTCTGAAGAAATATGCTTCCTTTTCTTTTCGGTGGTTTTTATTTCCTTTCCGATCATTAAACTAACGATTTCGTTTAAATCAGCTTCTTTTGCTGCCATGGTTCCAACGTTGCGCCCATCTCGCAATACAGTTATATAGTCACCGATTAACTTAATTTCTTCTAATTTATGGGAAATATATATAATACCAACCTTTTTCTTTTTAATATCAGCTATTAGTTGGAAAAGAGTTTCCACTTCTTTTTTACTAATCGCTGCGGTAGGTTCATCCATAATGATAATTTTAGCATTTTTTGATAAAGCAATGGCTATTTCCAACATTTGTTGCTGCGACACGCTTAACTTTTTTACCAGAGTCTTGGGATCAATGGAAAAATGAATATTATCTAAAACTACCCTTGCTATCTTTTGAACTGATTTCCAATCAATGCTACCTCTGCTCATTGGAAAATTAGACAATGAGATGTTTTCGGCCACAGTTAAATGAGGAACAAGGTGGAAGTTTTGATATATAGTAGCGATACCTAACCGGGAAGCAATTTCGGGATTATAAGAAGTCATATCGATTTCTTTCCCCTCAATAAAAACCTTCCCTGAATCAAGGGTGTATGCACCACTTAAAATCTTTATAAGCGTGGACTTACCGGCACCGTTTTCTCCCAAAATAACGTGAACTTCACCCTCATGAAGACGAAAACTAACGTCCTTTAAAACTTTGACGCCAAAGAATGCTTTGTTGATTCCTTCCATAAATAATAATTCAGTCATATTTTTTACCAATTCTTTACTTAGAATGAGAAAATAATTATGTAAAAATTACTAAATTATGAAATCGATTTCATTTTTTATATTATATCGTAAAATTAAAGTCATTTCACTAATCAGCTTAATATTTTTGTAATTAATTTGGTGAATAACTCTCAAAAAAGTCAAATACTTAATTATAACTTGTTAGCTTCTTTAGGCATATCCTCCGGCAACCACCATAACTTGTCCAGTAATAAAACCAGCTTCTTCAGATGCAAAAAAGAATACACTTTCAGCTATATCTTCGGGACGGCCTAATCGGCCGACCGGTATCTTTTTTACCAGTTGGGGGATAGCTTCTGGGGTAATAGTGGCATGGAAAAGGTCGGTTTCAATTTTACCTGGTGCTACAACATTGACAGTAACTCCACTTGGAGCATATTCTCGAGCTAAAGCTTTGCTGTAGGGAATGATTGCTCCCTTCATTGCAGCATAATGCGCTCCCGAAGATCCACCAGTGAGGCCTGCAGTAGAGGAGATATTTATGATTCTTCCCCATTTTTTCCTTATCATCATTGGTAAAGCATAAGCACAGCACAAAAAAACACCTTTCAGGTTGACTTGATAGAGCCGATCCCACATATCTTCATTTATATCCGTTGATGATTGACTGCGTAATTGCCCTTCACCGGCATTATTGACTAAGATATCAACCAAACCCATATTTTTTTGGATGAATTCAAACATCTTATCAACTTCACCTTTTTTTGATACATCAGCCTGCAAAATAATACCTTCTCCTCCTAAAGAGTGAATTTGATCAAGTGTTTCTCGAGCTGCCTTTTCATTTTGATGATAATTAATAGCAATTTTAGCCCCTCCCTGTGCCAAACGGAGAGCGATTCCCTTCCCTATTCCTCGACTTCCCCCAGTTATCAAGGCAATATGTCCATTCACACTAGGCATAACTTTACCTCCAAATAATTTCAATAATCGTCATCGAGTGATGTTAGCTATACTTATTTTTTATTCTAAGGTCATGAGAAATGGAACAATTTCTAGGCACTTTTCCGGATCTATCATTTTGGTATGATCAAGAAAACCTTTCACAACAAATTGGTTTTTTGGTAAAACAGTACTTCCTTTAAAAAGTGCCGAATCCTTAGAAACATATCCATCATTCTCACCAGAAATCATTCTATAACAAATAATCGCTAGATTATCAAAGTAGTCTTCTCTTTGCCACTTCCAAACTACCTTTGAACTGCAATTGCCATCTTGACAAACAATAGTTTTAACCGGTTGGCTATCCATAGTGCTGGCGAACACAATGTATTTCTTTCTATTCTCCAGGTCATATTGATTGTTAGAGAGATCAGCAATAAAAGAAGAGGACTCTTTCATATCTGCAACCCCCGGTATTAATGATTCCTGGATCCAGGTGCTAAAATTATCTGAACCAAGTAATTGGGCACCGAGATCGGCTAAAGGAGTTCCAAGATGAGGTGTACCAAAGGTCACTAACTTTTCAATAGTACCACCTTGAGCAATATAGGAACGAGCTACTAAACCCCCCATTGAATGAGCGATAATAATTGGATTTTGTATTCCACTTTCATTGATTTTTTTATAAAGGTCCAGGCCATTTACAGTGATTAATTCTGACCAATTGTACTGAAAAATCCATATTTGATGATTGTCATAAAAACCGCTTTTTTCCAATTCATTCAACAATTTATTCCATCGACTTCCATCACTATTCATCCCATGAATAAAAATTACTGGTTTCCCAAATCCTCCTTTTAGAGTGAGTTTATTCCCCTTAGTAAAAAAATCTTTTGATTGATCGGTACTGGTTTTATTAATTTCAAACAGTACTTGTCCCTTTTGACCAAGGTCACTTGACCATTTTCCCACCCAAGCTTTTTGATCATCTATCCACAAGCCTTCAAAGGTAAGTGTTTCATGGTGAAATTTCGCTGTAAAATTGAGAATTTTATCCTTTTGTTCACCAGAAATCGGACCTTCTGAAAAACCATAAGAATCAACCCGAGAAAGTACGCCGAATATCTTTCCACCAATTTGATTTATATGAACAAAAAATATAAAACTTGGCTTATCTTTCCCATAATCCTCACCCTGGTCAAAAAGAGGCATTCCTTGCCATCGACCGGAATAGCCATAGGGGCTATCAGTAATATCGATTAGAATAAAACAACTAGGTAAAAATAATAAAAGAAAAACTATTGAAATAATAAGAAGAAAATATCGTTTCCCTTTTTTAAGATTACCGGTACTTCTTGATAATTTCATGAAGGGGTGGATTATAAATTTTTGTTGTATTTTCATTGTCATCTATTACCATGCAGCAGCATGGTTGTCTATCGAGGATATACTTAACTAAATAATTGTTTTACTTTATCTGCAATTGCTTTTCCAAATTTTAAATTTTCCCCCTCTTCCCAATGGAGCCCATCCAAATCACTGGTTTTAACAAATTCTCCTGCATTAAGGAAGTGGTATTGGTTATCTTTCGCAAACATCTCATAATATTGAGCTAATTTTTTTGATTTTTCATAACCGCCTTCCATCATTTCTACCCAATTGGTCAATTTTCCCAGAGGAGGAGGTGAAATGAGCAATACTTCAGGTGATTGATAGTTGCGACCGGTTCGACTTTTTTGAACTATTTGAGCTAAAGAATCGGCTGCTGCGGCAATTTCAAAAGCCGACTTATTAAATCGCAACTTCAGGTCATTAGTCCCCAACATGATAATAACCAGGTCTAAAGGCTGGTGTGACTCTAAACAGGGAATCAGATATTTCTTACCGTTCTTTTCTCCTTCTATTGGGTCATCCCAAATGGTAGTTCTACCATTTAATCCTTCTTCAATTATATTAAAATTGATACCCAGCTCTTTTTGTAAAATTCCCGTCCATCTCTTTTCAAAAGGATACCTTCCTCTATCAACCGGGTTCCAACCCCAGGTTAAAGAATCACCAAAACAAAGTACCTCAACAATTTCATTATCTTTCATTTAAATAGTTCCCTTCTTTCATTGTGATTTACAAGCTACTCCTATTTTATCCTATGAAGTCATTGATAAGTGAATATAGATGGGTAAAAAACATCCTTTTATGTTATTTATTTTAGAAGCAAAGTAACACGACCACCTTATTTTTTCAACTTT
>JAGPGC010000007.1 GCA_018056205.1 Candidatus Atribacteria bacterium
AACCGGATGACCAGTACTCATCCCGGTTATAACCGTTGATCGATCTTGAGAATTGACTATCGCCTCTTTATAAAAAGGGTGAACTGAACATTCATTTGAACAGACAAAACGGGTTCCAACTTGTACCCCTTCAGCTCCAAGGGCAAATACTGCTGCCATCCCTCGGCCATCACCAATTCCTCCAGCAGCAATAACCGGAATATCGAGAGCATCAACCATCTGGGGAACCAGGCACATGGTTGTTATCTCGCCGATATGCCCTCCTGACTCCATTCCTTCAGCAATAATGGTTTGAATACCATGACGCACCAATCTTTTTGCCAGTTGGACGGAAGCCACAACCGGAATGGTCATTATTCCTCTTTTGGAGAAATCATCGATTAAGCGTGAGGGGTTACCAGCACCGGTTGTCACAATTGGAACTTGTTCTTCTTTGACTATTTCGATTTGGTCATTAATATAAGGAGAAAGAAGCATGAGGTTAACTCCAAATGGTTTCTTAGTCTTAGTTCGAACCTGGTGAATATTCTCCCGCAGTTGGTTAGCATCCATTCCTCCCGCTCCAATGATTCCCAATCCACCCGCATTTGATACTGCTGCCACCAGAGGTGCTGTGGAAACCCAAGCCATACCTCCTTGCAGAATGGGATAATCTATTCCTAACAATTTGGTTACACGAGTTTCCATCCTATCTCTCCTTCGTTGCAACCCAACTACAATAATAAATATCCTCTATCTTTTAAATATGAAAAGGTTTTAAAAATTTTTTACTTAAAACAAAACCTCTCACAACAGGTCTCGGCTCATATATCTAATAATAAAACTGGATTAGAATCCAATTTTTCACCCTCATCCCCACCTTCTCCTATCAAGGGAGAAGGGGCTTAAAGATTTCGAGTTTTCATTCTCATCTCATGCAAATTGATAGTATACCTACCTATTTTCAATACCATCGATTTCTACAGCCGGGTCGGAGTCTCTTCTTTCTATATATCATTAACTCTCTTTTAAAGCAATGTTTCCTAATGAAGAGAAATTTAATATCTTTCTTTTTACTGAATACAATTAAGATTTGATAAGCCGTCGCGAATTCTTTCTGCCATTTTTTGCTCAACTAAATCTTTAGCTCGAAATATGGCACTGGTCAGATCCCGAGCCTGTGATTTTCCGTGACAAACCAAACAAATCCCGGCAACACCTAACAAGGGAGCACCACCAATTTCACTTCGGTCAAATCTTTTCCATACTTCTTTTAACCTTTTTCGGAGCTGCTCATCGGTTATGTGTAAAAATAATAGGTTATTGATAAACTCAAGTAATCCTTCTGCAAATTTTAATAATGCATTTCCAGTAAAACCATCACAAACAACAACATCCGCCTTACCATCGACGATATCTTGACCTTCAACATTCCCAATAAATTCAAAATTTAAATAATTACTCCGGTTTTTAAAATATTGATAGGCACTTTTTACCAGTTCATTACCTTTGCCTTCTTCTTCTCCAATAGTTAAAAGCCCTACCCGAGGAAATTCGATATTTAAAGCGGCTTTGGCATACTCGGCTCCCATTACTCCAAAATGGAGGAGTTGTTTGGGTTTACAATCTACATTAGCTCCAACATCAAGCAAAACGGTGCTCGATTTGACATTCGGTATCAATGTAGCAATTGCTGGGCGTTCAATGTCAGCAATCCGCTGCAAACCAAACCAGGCAGCGGCCATGAATGCTCCACTATTTCCTGCTGATATAAAGGCATCAATTTTTTTCTGGGCTAAAAGCTGCACCCCTCGAACAATTGTCGATTGTGGTTTTTTCCGAATAGCTTCAGCTGGATGCTCTTTCATTTCAATAATTTGGGGAGTATCCTCTATCGGGAATCGTTTCTCGTCCATGTTTAATTCAAGATAATAAGGAGACAGTTTCTGCCTTGAACCAATAACCACTAATTCTACCTCATCGGAAACCGCATTTTTAATGCCCTTTAATATTTCTATTGGGGCATAATCTCCTCCCCAAGCATCAACAGCAATTCTCATTCTATTCCCCGTTTATTCTTTAGATTTGATAACCTGCTTTCCCTTATAAAATCCACATGACGGACAAACCTGGTGTGAGAGACGAAGAGCATGGCAATGAGAACACTCAATGAGGTTTGGAGCCTTTATAACCCAATGAGTTCTTCTTTGGTTACGATTCGAACGTGAAGTTTTATTGGTAAGATTTGCCATATATTAGTCCTCCCTTCAATGTATACTTTTTAAGTTCTGGTAGTCGTTCCTAAAATATAGTAAAAAGTGAGCGATGATAAGTAAAAATCTTATCATTGCTCCTCAGCCTGACGAATTACACCAATAAGATTTTTTATTTCCCCATTCTTCACATCATCCCGTCGGTGATTTACTCCTCTTTATGGTGCCACGAAATAACCTAAACGCCTATTTCAAGAATATAAAATGAGAACTTATTATATTGAACAACTTTCCAATAATCAAGAGCCTTTAACCATCCAAAAAGATTTATTTAAAAAAGTGGCAAATTTTGATTGTCACCTAGTATAAAATACTTTATTCTAGATTGCAAACCAGGCAAAATTGTTTGCCCTACTGTATTTTAACTTCTATTTTTCCAGTTTGATTTTTTCTAACACTTTTAAGCGAGGATCGATATTCGATTTTTTACAATCACAACGCTCTTGATTAAGGTTTTTGCCACAGATTGGACATAACCCTTGGCATTTCTCAGAACAAATTGGCTTCATAGGAAAGTTAATCAACAAAGCTTCAATTACTCCCCTATGTATATCGATTTCTGCATCCTCTTCATGATAGTAATATATATCATCAGCACTCTTTGCTTCCGCTTCAAAATCAGAGGCTCGGGTGATCCGGTCAAGATTTCGATATTCAAGCCTTAGAAGAACTTCTACCTCGTGAATAAAAGGTTCAAGGCATCGAGAACAAGGAATAATCAAAGCAGTTTTAATTTTCCCTTCCAATAATAACCCTGACCCACAATTGGTTATGGTCAAATCCACCCCCACTGGTTGAGCGAAGGGGATTTTCTCATATCCAAAAGGCAGTGGTGGAAAAGTTTTACTTAAATACTCTTGGCTGGTCCACCCTACCTCTTTCTTGACATCGCCAATATAAACCTTCATAATTATCTCCCCAAATCATAAACCAATTGATAAGTATCTCGGGCAATCATTAACTCCTCATTGGTTGGAATAACCATAATTTTTACTTTGGATTGGTCGGAGTTAATAAAAGCCTCTTTTCTTCTCACCGTATTTTTATCTTTATCTATAGATATTCCTAAAGGTTCAAGACCTTCACAAATTGATTTTCTAATATATGATGAATTTTCTCCAATACCAGCGGTAAAAACAATCCCATCTAAGTCGCCAAGTATTGCATAATAAGCTCCTATATATTTTTTGGCACGATAAGCAATGATATCGAGTGTCAATTGAGCACGGTGGTTGGTTGGAGCGGCATCTTCAATATCACGAGTATCACTAGACAATCCTGATATACCAATTACCCCACTTTTCTTATTTAAAATCTGATCCATCTCCTTGGTGGAGAGATTTTCTTTATCCATCAAATAGAGAAGGATATAAGGGTCGAGATCCCCACAACGGGTACCCATGACTAAACCCTCCAATGGGGTAAAACCCATTGAAGTATCAATTGATTTCCCATCCTTAATAGCGGTAAAACTAACCCCACTTCCCATATGACAAGTTATCAACCGCAACTCAGAAAGGTTCTTACCTATCATCTTAGCAGCCCTTTCGGCAACATATCGGTGTGAGGTACCATGGAAACCATAACGGCGAATCTTATATTTATCATAATATTCATAGGGAATGGCATAGATATAGGCATACTCGGGAATAGTTCCATGAAAAGCCGTATCAAAAACGGCAATTTGTGGTGCCTGGGGCATAAGTGCCTGGCAGGCTTCAATCCCGGAAATATTAGGTGGATTATGTAGAGGAGCCAGCTCGGAACAGGCACGAATGGTTTTCATAACCTCACTGTTAATAATAATTGAAGAAGTAAATCTTTCTCCCCCATGAACCACTCGATGGCCAACTGCATCAATTTCCGATGGATCCTTGATTACCCCAATTTCTGAATCGGTCATCACTTCGATGATCCACTCTAATGCAACTCGGTGGTTGGCAACTTCTCTTTCTTTGGAATACGACACTTGATGATTGGTTTTGTATTCAATGCGAGAACCAGAAATACCAATCCTCTCTACTAAACCTTTAGCAATAACTTGATTATCCATCGTATCATTCATACTGAGCAATTCGTATTTAACCGTTGAACTTCCACAATTAACTACCAAAATGTTCAATCTCCATCATCCCTTTTCTTCGAATTATTTTTATTAATATTTATTTCAAAGATGAATTAGGATTAATAAATTTCTTTCCCTATTAAAATAATCTAAAATTGAGTTTGTAAAACTGTTACAGCTACCTGATCTACAATATCTTGGGCTTTACATCCCCGTGATAAGTCGTTTACCGGTTTAGCCAATCCTTGTAATATTGGTCCAATAGCAGTCGCTTTGGCTAAACGCTCAGTCAGTTTATAACAAATATTTCCAGCATTGAGATCCGGAAAAATTAGAACATTTGCTTTCCCAGCAACTTTGCTTCCTGGGGCCTTCTTTGCTGCAACTGAAGGAACCAAGGCGGCATCTCCTTGAAGCTCTCCATCAATAAGCAAATCAGGTTTTAAAGAATGAGCAATTGTCGTTGCTTCAATAACTTTATCAACCAATTCGTGCTTAGCGCTCCCTTTAGTAGAAAAAGAAAGCATAGCAACCACTGGTTCAACTTCTAAGAGTTGCGTGGCAGTTCGAGCAGTAGTAATCGCAATATGGGCAAGTTCTTCAGAATTAGGATTTGGATTAAACCCCGAATCAGCGAAGAGAAAAACTCCATTAGACCCATAGGGACATTCGGGAACCACCATAAGGAAACAGCTCGATGCTAATTTAATACCAGGTGCTGTTTTAATAATCTGTAGTGCAGGCCTAATTACATCAGGACTTGAAAGTGAAGCTCCTGATACAATCCCATCAATACGGTTATGATAAAGCATCATACATGCGTAATACATAGTACTATTCATCCATCGATCGGCTTGCTCAAGAGTAAGGCCTTTTGCCTTCCGCAATTCAAATAAGGATTGAACATATTCTGCTCGCGGTTTGTCTCTCTGGTGGTCAATAATTTCAACCCCTAATAAGGAAACTCCAAAACTTTTTGCTTTTTCTTTAATAATGATTGGATCACCAACCAATTGAATGTAGGCTACTTGATCTCGAGTTGCTATCTCAGCTGCCTGAAGCACTCGTTCATCATCATATTCAGGAAGTGCTATGGTTTTCTTCAGGCTTTTGGCACGATTACGGATTTCATCCAATACATTCATTCCATTCTTGTCTCCCTTCATAATCCCCATTAGGATTTATTTTAAGTAAAAAATTATAACCCCTAAAATATTTCTCACCTAAAGAATTAAAACAAGCTTTCAAGTTTACCATAAACGCACGGTTTTTTCACCAAACGATTAAAATCACCTTTCCTCAAATTGGAATTTTTTTCTCAGATTTCTCTCCACATTCTCAGGAACCAATCCTCGGACACACCCCCCAAACTGGGCAATTTCTTTAACCACCGTGGAATTTAAATAGGAATATTCAGTACTAGTTGGAAGAAGAAAAGTCTCTATCTCGGGACATATCTTACGATTGGTAATAGCTATTTGTGTTTCATATTCATAATCAGATATTGCCCGTAAACCTCGCAGAATGATTCGACATTTTTTTTGACGAGCAAATTGAACCAAAAGACCTTGAAAAACCTCAACCGTCACATTGTTGAGGTCTTTGGTCACTTCTTTCATCATGGCTTCCCGTTCTTCCACACTAAACAATGGCTTTTTATTGGGATTTTTTAATAGACCTACTATCAAGCTATCAAATACTTTACTTCCACGAATGATAATATCAAGGTGACCATTGGTCACTGGATCAAAACTTCCTGGATAAATCGCTATCAACCTATCTCTTCCTTTCTTTAAATATTACTGACTAATTTTCTCAACTAATCGATAGCTCCTACCAGTTATTCAAAGCTTCCAAACATTAACACACTATCACCGTATATTCGGCTAACCGCTACTCGAAAAAATGAACACTCAGGGAAGGGACTTTGTCTCTTGGAAAAACGAATAACAATTAAACTGTTTTTGACTATTTCAGATAAATTATACAATTTTTCTAATACTTCTACAGGACTAATTAAAAAAGGTGGATCAAGAAAAACTATTTTCGGTGACTTAACTTTGGGAACCCAGCGATTGAACTCGAAAAAATCTGCCATTAGAATATGAGATTTTTCTTGAAAACCACACAATTCGACATTCCTTTGAATAATATTAGCCATTTTAAAATCCTTTTCAACAAAAAAAACCAAAGAGGCTCCCCGGCTTAGAGCTTCAATCCCAATTGCTCCTGATCCGGCAAAAATATCCCAAATGACACAATTTTCTAAAGAAACCGGCATTAGATCAAACAAGGCTTTGCGAAGAAATGCCTGCATTGGACGAGTCTTTTGATTCTGAGGTCCGATTATTTTTCGATTTCGCACCAAACCTCCAGTTATGTACAGATAGCCCATGTTTAACCTTCCCGTTCTTTAAAATACATCAAGCATCGATCTTCAATTCTTCCGGCAATAATCGAAAAAATCGTTTTTCAATTTCCTGCTTGAGAAGTTGATTCTCAGGTTTCTGCAATCGGGGGTCATTCTGAAGGATAAAATCAGCTTCCTGGTGGGCTTGTTCTAAAATAATCCAGTCTCGAAAAGGATCAGCTAAATGAAATTCCAAAACTCCCGATTGTCTTATCCCGTAGAATTCTCCAGGCCCTCTCATTTTAAGGTCTTCTTCAGCAATTTGAAATCCATCATTGGTATTGACCATTATTTCCATTCTTTTTTGAATATCTTGATTCTTCCCTTGATAAAGCAAAACACATAAACCAATTTGTTCTCCCCGACCGATTCTCCCCCGCAATTGATGAAGTTGTGCCAAACCAAAACGCTCGGCATTCTCAATAACCATTACATTAGCATTGGGTACATCTATCCCTACTTCAATCACCGAGGTGGCTACTAAGATTTGTATTTCCCCCCGTGAAAATCGATCCATGATATCATCCTTTTCTTTTGAAGGTAGCTTTCCATGTATCAAGGCAATGCCGACCTGCGGAAACCATTTATTTTTGAGTTGTTCATATACCTCATAAACATTACTTAATTCAAGTTCACTTTCCTCAATCGCCGGACAAACGACATAGGCTTGTTGCCCTTTTTCTATAAAAACACCAACTTGCTGATAAGCTTTATGCTGTTCTTTTTTGGAAAAAGCCACGGTTTCAACCGGCTTCCTACCCTTGGGTTTTTCATCAAGAATCGAAACATCAAGATCTCCATAAAGGGTTAAGGCTAAAGTTCTGGGTATGGGAGTTGCCGACATTACCAAAAGGTGAGGAACAATTGCTTTCTCTTTCAACTGGGAACGTTGTTTGACTCCAAATCGATGTTGTTCATCGACAATAACCAACCCTAATCGATGAAATTGGACATAATCTTCAAGAAGAGCGTGAGTTCCTATAACCAAATGAATCTTTCCTTGTCTTATTTTCTCCACCAATTCATTTTTCTCTTTACTTTGACCCCCGGTAATTAAGGCAACTTCAATACCAAACTCTTTTAAAATTAGATTCCAACGTTGATAATGTTGGTTGGCGAGGATTTCCGTGGGAGCCATAAGGGCAACTTGTTGCCCAGCTCTTATTAAATACAAAGCACCTATTATGGCTACTAATGTTTTCCCAGATCCAACATCTCCCTGAAGCAACCGATTCATTAGGTTACCGCTAGTTAGGTCACTTTCTATTTGCTTTAAGACTTTTTTCTGGGCTGAGGTCAATTCAAAAGGAAGTCTTTTAATAAAATAATTAATAAATTCCAGATCAGGAATAATGGGTTGGACTCGCCAAGTTTGATATTGATGTCGTCTTAGCTTGAGACTCAAATCAAAAAGAAGAAATTCTTCAAAAATGAGAGTGAATTGCGAATGAGAACGATAGGTATTTAGATCGGAAATCGAAGATCGAACTGGATGATGAAGTTCTAAAATCGCCTCCGACTTCCGCTCTAAATTATGTTTTTCTCGAATAGACGGAGGGATAGTATCTTGCAACGCAGTTAACGATGTTTTAAGTGCTAAATCAATAAGAGTTCGTAACTTTTTGGAAGTTAGCCCATCGGTTAAACCATAAATCGGTAAAATAGATTCAAAATGAAGGTTTTCCCTATCGACCAGTTCATAATCAAACCGACTGGTTTCTTTTTTTCCGTACGAAGTTTGGAAAAATCCGGTGATGAGAACTTTTTTCCCCGGTAAGAGAATTCGAGCCAAAAAATCACGATTGAAACATACTAAAGAAACTTCTCCGGTCTGGTCCTGAACAATAATTTTTAGTAAACGACCTCTTTGGGTAGGGATTCTGTCGTGTCGAACCACCTTACCTAAGATGGTTTGCAACAGCGAATCCCGTACTTTGGCAATAGGGATGATATCCCCTCGATCTTGGTAATAACGGGGAAAATAACAAATGAGATCTTCTATAGAATATACATTTAAACGATTGAGTTGTTTTTCCACAATTGGACCAACTCCGTTTATAGTTCGAACTGAAAGTTGGATGTCCATTGGCTTTAATGGCGGCGAAAACGAGGGTGGTAAAATCCGATATTGATGGTTATCAAAGATGCAGATTGCCAAATTTTTTAGAAAATCGCTTTTTGCCGTTTTTGATAATTGAGGATAATTATCTAAAATTGATAATAGGTCTTCAGGAACCGATAAGTGGAGTTTTTGGATCATTATTTTTATAAATTGGTGAAAGCCTCCAAAAACGGTTTGATTGTCCAGCCGCTGACCTTCTTGCTCAATAATTTTCTTTAACCGATCTTTCTCATTGTCCATTTTGCCAACACCCGAGGGTATTGTAACCCGATCTTAGTATATAAACAACGGTAAGCTATCTATCACCTGATAAGAATGAGTTGAATTTATCGTTTCCTTTATGTTATATTACTCGTCGAAATTTGATGAATGACGTGAAAGGGTGGATTTAGAATGGCAACCTGTGATATTTGTGGTAAAAAACCCGTTTTTGGCAATAAGATAAGCCACTCCCATCGGGTTACGCGAAAAATTTGGAAACCAAATATTCAGAAAGTTCGAGTACGATCTAATGGACATTCGGTAACTATGAACGTTTGTACCACTTGTTTGAAGGCAGGCAAAATTAAAAAAGCGTAAGTTTTCTTACGCTTTTTTAATTTTATTACCAAAGAATTAAAATAGATTCTATATTATCCCTAAAACTTTTTGATTTTCGCCGAGATTTCACGTACTTTTTGGGTAATTTTATTCTCATCTGAAAATACCAATGAACCAGCGGCAATCACCGATGCTCCACAAGCTGCTAAGTATTCAATATTATCATCATGAATACCGCCATCAATTTCAATTAAAGTATTTAAACCTCGTGATTTAATTTTCTTCCTTAAATTAATAATTTTCTGGTCCATACCTGGAATTATTTTTTGCCCTCCAAAACCAGGATTAACAGTCATGAGCAACACCATGTATAATTTGGGAAGTATCTGATCAAGCATAGCGACGGGCGTCCCTGGACAGATAGATAAGGTAGCTTTGGCACCCGCTTTCTGGATAAGATTGATTAAAAAATCAAAATCGGGGATAACTTCCAGATGAAAACTAATATTATCAGCACCAGCTTGAATAAAATCGAGGTAACAATTTTGAGGATTTTGAATCATAAGATGGACATCCAGGAAAGCTTTAGGTAAAATCTTTCGAACTGCTTCGACAATTAAAGTTCCAAAGGTAATATTAGGAACATAGTGGCCATCCATTACATCAATATGAATCATCTCTGCTCCGCCTTCTTGAGCCATGAGCAACTGTTCTTTTAACCGAGAAAAATCACAGGATAAAATTGAAGGGGCTAGTAGTGCCATAAATATCACCTATTCAAGCAATTTATAATTCTTTTTCCCAATAATAATAACCGTTTAAATAAATAAGGACCTTACCCTTTCCTTTGGTTCTTGATGAAATTTCTACGGTTTCTCCCCCTTGGTGTTGTTCTTCATAAACTATTCGTTCTCCCAACTCATCATTTACTACAATCCTCACCGTAATTGGAACCCTAGCATCGGGTAAAACAAAACGCAGGTTTAAATCTTGTAAATCCTGAATAGCTTGTACTACCCTAAGATTTATCAATTGCCCAGCAGCAACTTCCTGACCGGATTCGGGAGTTTGGTCAACTACAATACCGGGATTTCTTTCGGGCATAGCCACCTCTTCAATTTGTCCGATGGATAAATTCATTTCCGCCAAGAGCCGCCTGGCTTCTTCCAATTTTAATCCAATTAAATCAGGAACCAATATCTGTACCGGTGGGGTAACAACCATTGTGCCACCCTTACTGAGTAAAAGACTGACTTGATTCCCTAAAGGTAGCGTACTATTAGCAGGTGGATCCTGAGATATAACCATTCCTTTTAAAACATCTTCATGAGTCACTTCTACTACTCGACCTAGTTGGTATCCATTCGCTTCTAAAAGATTTTGAGCTTCACTTAAACTTAAATCTCGTACATCGGGTACTCTACCCATGGTAACTTCTTGAGTAGCAGTTGGAACTCCTCCTCCGGTTTGGACTTCTCCACTATATCCGCTTACTACAACTCGTACTTTCCTTCCACGTTTGGCTTCAGTTCCTGGAAGTGGATCTTGTTCCAATACCTGATTGGCAATTTTATCAGGATTACTTTCAACCCGAGCTACTTCCACTTGTAAACCCATTTTTGCCGCTAAATTCACCGCACTTACCAGGTCTTGATTACGGAAATCCGGAACTGAAAGTGAGGTGGAATTCACCGAATATTGCAAGAGCATTAACCCAAAAAAACCACTGAGAACAACTCCTAAACCAAAGGCAACCACCGTGAGCAATATTCGTAAAAAAAAGTTAGAGACTTTCGCCTTTTTTGCCGTCACCGCTTCTTCCAAGCCCTCCCAAAAAACCCATCAGAATTAAAATAATGAGGCCATATAATACATGATTGATTATCAGTTAAGATGGTCTGTTTTACTTCAGTTTGCAAATTAGCTTCTCCAGGAAAATATACTTCCCATTCCTCTGGGATAAGTTGTTCAAAGGCACTAATCACTCCATCAGTTTCTTCCGGTGTTAAAGTACAGACACAATACAATATAATACCACTTTTTTCAATCAATACAGGAGTCTGACTCAAAATTTGCAACTGCTTTTCAGCAAAAGACTGGTTTTCGGATTTCTTTCTTAAAAATCCGATTTCTGGGTTCCTCCGTAGTGTTCCCCAACCAGAACAAGGAGCATCCACAAAAATCCGATGAGCGCCTCTTAATTCTTTAGGAAGAGGTTGGGTTGCATCGGCTATTAGGGGTCTAATAATATCAATTCCTTGACGACGAGCATGAGTTTCAAGAGTTTTTAATTTTTCTGGATGAATATCAACCGCATAAATACAACCTTGATTTTTCATCATTTGTGCCATCATTAAGGTCTTTCCTCCCGAGCCGCAGCCAATATCGATGATCTTCTCTCCTGGGTCGGGTGCCAGAAGCTCTACCATTATTTGAGAACTCAAATCATGAATGGAAAAAAAACCTTTTTGGTATTCATCGGTTTCAATTAACTGCGAGTAATCAAATTGAGAAACAAGAGCATTGGATAAACAAG
Source organism: Candidatus Atribacteria bacterium (assembly GCA_018056205.1). GTDB lineage: Bacteria > Atribacterota > Atribacteria > Atribacterales > Atribacteraceae > Atribacter. The sequence goes on from JAGPGC010000007.1 coordinate 11,926, forward strand.
ACGATGAATTCACCATAATAGAATATTGTTTTGATAAACTCTCCATAAGTTGGTGAGCATCAGTTTTCAAAGGATTGACTCGAAGATAAAGAACCGGTGGAAGAGCAAGTGATTTTTTAAGTTGATTCATTTCGCCGTTGGTTAAAAAGGTCTCCCAATAATTTTCCAGCCATTGGGGCAAAACCATACCCCAGCTTTCTGCTTGCTTATGCCAACGTGTTCTTTCAGCAGAAGCCTTACGTAAGACGGCATTGATGAGTTTAATCCAGGGATGAGAATGAGTGAGACGAGCTAATTCGACGGTTTCCGAAACAATTGCATAATCGGGAATACGGGTATCTATTGAAAGCTGAAAAAGCCCTATATACAAAATAATTTGAACCCTTTGGGGAAGGTTTTTTGGCTTAGGTAAGTAGGTTGCAGCTATTTCCTGAAGTTGGGGATAAAATTTTACTATTCCTCTAATTAATTGGACCAAAAAAGAACGATCGTGAGCGGATAGCCCGCCAGTTTTTATTAAAGATGAATATTGTTTATCTAAAAAGATCTGTTCCCCCTGAAAAAGCCGATTCAGAATCCGAAATGCTTCCCAACGAACGTTCACAGTTATTTATATTGATCCTTTTTATGAACTCCTAAGGTAGACCTTCATACCACTACCTAGCACCAGATGAGGATGAAAAATCCAATAAAGGGCGAATATAAGACGGGCGAACACTTAGGTTCGCCCCTACAGTTTCCTCACCTTGAATTTATTTTATTATTTTATATATTCATCAATTTTATATCAGTAGGGGCAGACCTAGGTGTCTGCCCAATTAGATGCTTTCTTCTGCTCCCCTGCTCGGCTTTTATTACTTATCACTCTCACCCTAACTCATCACTGCTTGATTACCTAATCTCGGCTTTGGCGAAGAAGAATCAAACGCAACAACTGTAAAGCCGCCATGGCTGTTGCAGCCACATAGGTTAAAGCTGCAGCATTTAACATTCTTTTAATATCTTGCTGCTCATCCACAGCTACTAACCCAGAATTAGTGAGAGCTAAATAAGCCCGTCGGCTGGCATCATATTCAACTGGAAGGGTAACCACTTGGAACAAAACTGCTAAGCTAAAAAAGATGATGCCAACATCCATAAGTAATCGAAATGAAAATATTAAACCAATTAAAAAAAGTGGAAAAGCTGCTTGAGAACCAATACTGGCAACTGGAACCAAAATGGAACGCAAAGCAAAAGCTCGGTATTTTTCCCGCTTTTGAAGGGCATGCCCAACCTCGTGGGCAGCAATGCTATAATCAGCTATGGAACCACCTCTCGCCACACTGTTAGATAGTCTGAGTATTTCCCGAGAGGGATCATAATGATCGGTGAGTTGTCCAGGAATTTCTTCCAGGCGAATGGGAAGATTGTTTTGTTCAATAAGTTGTTGGGCTACCTCATAACCACTTAAACCAGCTCGAGAACGTTTTTGTGAAAGTGTAGTATAGGTGCTTTTTACTTTTGATTGTGCATAAAAAGCCAAGATAAGTGCTGGTATCAACAAAATAAATGTATAATCAAAGGGATAAAAAAACATACTCGGCATACCTCCTATTGTAATAGATCTCCAGGGCGAATACGATACCCACAACAAAACTCCTGTCCAGATTGAGCTTTTTTATTTTCCGGATGTAATTCTTCTATCGCTAATATACCATTTCCAGTTCCCACTAATAATCCAACATCAGGTTCATATCGAATAATTTGACCCGCCTTCTCTTTTTTCCTTCCATCATAAACTCGAGCTTTCAAAATTTTCAGACGTTTTTGATGAAAAAACCCGTAGGCTCCCGGACAAGGGGCCAAAGCTTTAATTTGCCGGACTATTTCCTCGGCAGAATCATTCCAATTGATTTGATAGAGATCTTTTGGAATCTTTCCAGCATAACTCACCTGTTCAGTCGACTGTGGAACTGGCTTAATCTTCCCTTCAATCCAATCTGGAAGGATCTTGACTAATAATTCTCCACCGATTTTTCCTAATTTATTTTCTAAGGTGTAACTATTATCTGAGTCTTCAATTACCACTTCATGAGTTGCTAAAATTGGTCCGCTATCTATTCCTTCATCCATTAACATAATGCTAACACCAGTTTTTTCCTCTCCATTGAGAATTGCCCAACGAATCGGATCAGCACCACGATAACGAGGAAGCAGCGAAGCATGGACGTTGATACATCCTAAAGGAGCCATTTCCAACAAGGATGAGCGTAAAATCTGCCCATATCCAGCAACAACCAAGATATCAGGAGCAATCTTATAAATCACCTCTAAAAAGTCTTTCCGGTTGACTTTTTCTGGTTGCAAAACTTCCAACTGGTGATTCTGTGACCAAACCTTCACTGGTGTAGCGGTTAACTTTCTTCCTCTTCCACCTTCACGGTCAGGCTGGGTAATAACTGCAGCTATATTATACTTAGCATTAACAAGAGCGCTGAGTATTTTAACTGATAATGAGGTTGTTCCTAAAAAAACTATTTTTATCATTAACTATCACCATTCGAACTTATTCGTGATAATTTATTCGCTAAAACTAAACGACGAGTTGGACTCAAACGGTCAATAAAGAGAATCCCATTTAAATGATCGACTTCATGTTGAATGATGCGAGCCAATAAATTATCAGCTAAAAAAACCAGTTGCTTCCCCTTAATATCCTGAGCAGTAACCTGAACTTTCTGGAACCGGTTGACTTTGGAAAAAATTCCGGGAATACTCAAACATCCTTCTTCTCCAATTTCCTTTTCTGAATCGACTTCTATCCATTCGGGATTAATCAAAGCCATATCTTCACCGCTATTGGGATTGTTTAAAACAATCAAACGTTGCAAAATTCCTACTTGATTGGCAGCCAATCCTAAGCCAGAATTTTTATGAAGAGTTTCGTACATATCGCGAATAATCTTATGAACTTTTGCGTCAATATTCTGAACTGGTTCAGCTTTTTGCCGTAATATCTGGCTACCATATTTTTCAATATATAAATCAGCCATTTATATCACCTTTTTATTTATAATCCAAGTTATGATAAACAAACTCATCTTCCACCAAGGGGCGAGGGAAAAAGAAATTTGAAATAATAATAGTTTTCACTTCTCCCTTGATGGGAGAAGGTAAGGATGAGGGTGATATTTAAATTCATCACTGCTCACTCATCACACTTCACGGTATTTACCAGATAGTATTATAGACTTTAAAATTAATTTCTACGCCGGCACTTTTTCTGGTTTGAATAACAGTTGTTATCCTATTATAAAGAGCACTTAAAAGCGGATATTCAAACTTTATCACTAACTGGTCACTACTTCCTGATTTCTTGAGATAATTATCCCCAGGAAAGGGACCATCAACCTTTATCTTCTCCAAATTTAGTTCATTTCTTACTTTATTTAGAACCATTTCACGGTTTATCTTATTCCTTGAAAGGGCAATCACCTGGAGAAGTCCTTTACTAGGCGGATATCCATATTTTTTTCTTTTTTCCAGTTCGAATTTATAAAATTCCGACGGTGGAAGAAAAAAAAGATCAATATATTTTTGATATTGTTTTGAAGTTTCAATTAGAACTCGTGCGGTTTGGTGGCTTGATGCTCCTAAAAAATAGAGCGCTCGCTGGATATCGTGGTAAAATTTTTCCCGAACTTGAAATTCGGGTAAAAATAACCAATCTTCAAATGAATGAATTATGAAAAGAGTCGAATGGGCTAAAAGCTCTTCATCCAAAACTGCTGAAGTTCCAACAAAAATCATTGGTTCTCCACTTTTTAATTCCAAATCTTTTCTTCCTTGATCGGAAGTAATTTTTACGATAGGTATTCCGGTAAAAACCCTTTTTAAGAATTGATATACCTTATCAATACCATCTCCCCAGGTTTTCATCCAAGGTCCATGGCATTCGGGACAAAAATCTTCTGGCACCACTTTCTTTCCACATCGCGGACACTGAAGAAGCCTCTCTTTTTGATAAAACCGTAAAGCTACATCACAATCGGAACAGGAATAATAAAATCCACAATCGGAGCAACCCAAAGCCCCTGAATATCCTCTTTTTTGCACCCAGATTATGGTTTTTTGGTGAGTGAATATATTCTGAGCAATGGCTTTTTGCACCAATTGAGGAAGAATAGTCTTTTTTTGTTCATAGGTGACCAACTCAAGCTTTTGTTCTTTCACTAATTGTTTTTTTAGATCGATTTGAGATTGAAAATAACCTTCTTGCAACCCATAATAAAGGGTTAAATCAGGTATTGTTCCAATAATATGAAGATCACCACCAGTAATACTAATCTTTTCCATAAGAGAATAAAAAGAATGGTAATGAGGATATTGATCGGAATAATGACCAAAGTCATCGGGATCAAATAAGATATGAACTTCAACCTGATGAATTGGTAAAAAAAGTGCTAATCGGGTCCCAAGTAAAACATCATAATAGCCTTCCCTCACCATTTGATAGGTTAGCATTCTCTTCCGAGCCGATAGCTTTCCATCAAAAGAAAGAAAACGAACCGAAGGAAAATCGGCTTTTAAATTTTCAAAAAAATAATCCAGTATTTTCGGACCGGGAAACAAAATAATAGTTTTCAAACCTCGTTTGAAGCTCTCTTCCACCAGCTCTTCCAAAAGAGGTAAACTCTCAGTAATTGTTCCCCTTTGCCACCACTTCTTACTCCATTTTTGCCGAGGAAGGCTATATTCATTTTTTTTGATGGTTTCTTCAACAATTTTTATTCGGTTCTTGCTTATCAAATGATCTATTTTTTTTGAGTTAATTTTTAATAAATCTTTAAATATAAAAAAATTGATCCCTTGAGAAATTGGATCAATTCCATAGTTTTTTAATATGGAAACATATTCCTCCTCCTCATTTTGAAAAAAAATTCGATGACTGATCCGTTCATTCCAGGAAGATTGATACTTGGGTATAAAAAGCTCAAGCGCTTCACCCAGGCTGGCAAAGGTTTGATTGGCAATTCTTTTAGCCAATTCCATCTGCCAATTCGCTAAGGGCTCAAGGGAAGGACAAGATAGGATGTTTTTTAATTCATAATCTTTATCGGTTGGTACCGATTCCAAGGCTAAAACACAACCATAACGGTGTGATCCATGAAATTCAACTTCAACTATCGTTCCTGGTTGAACTTTATAGCTCAATTCTTGAGGTAGGTGATAACTAAACACTTTATAAACCGGAAGGGGTAGAGCAACTAAAGCCAAATCCATTTTCATGAAAAATAATAAGAAACTAAATGGCTTAAGATGGTCTCGGCCAATTCCATTTTATCCAGCAAAGGAATATCAATTATGGTACCGTCTTTATTGAGAAACCAGGCTTTATTTTTATTCATTTCAAAACCACTTTCTCCGGGAGAAATGAGATTGGCAATCATCACATCACAATTCTTTTGCTCCAATTTGCGACGAGCTTCGGAAATAACATCTCCATCTTCAGCACAGAATCCTACTAATAGTTGAGACACCTTTCTGCGACCTAGTTCGGTAAGAATATCAGGATTTTTAGTTAATAAAAGGGATAATTCACTTTCCTTTGGTTTTTTAATTTTTTCTAATGAAATAGATAAAGGTCGATAATCAGCAACCGCAGCATTCATAATACAGATTTCAGTACTGCCAAAATGCTGAAGAGTTGCTGCTTCCAATTCCTGAGCGGTCGTGATCGGTAGGTAATCAATCCCCTGAGGAATTCTCACCGACATCGGTCCTCCAATCAGAGTCACATCTGCCCCATGAGCACGAGCTACCGCTGCTAATGAACATCCCATAAGACCACTAGAAGCATTAGTTAGATATCGAATGGGATCGATATATTCTCGGGTTGGACCAGCAGTTATTAGTACTTTCTTTCCCGGCAAAGATCGAGGAGAATGAAGAAAATAATAAAGATTTTCCAAAAAAGCTTCCAGTTCGGGAAGACGACCGGTCCCTATTTCACCACAAGCTAAAGCTCCCCAAGCGGGGCTCATGACTCGCACTCCAATTTCAATCAATTTCTTTAGATTTTCTTGAACAATTGGATTTTTCCACATATCAACATTCATAGCTGGAACCAGGATAACTTTGCCGGGATCAACCAAGAGACAGGTGCTTAATAGGTCATCACCAATCCCTCCAGCCATTTTACTGATTATGTTAGCAGTTGCCGGTGCCACTACCATCGAATCAAATTCTCTCACTAAATCAATATGGAGAATCCTTTCTCCCGCTTCAAATAGGTCAGAATAAACTGGTTTATGGGTTAAGGCACTGAAAGTATTTACTCCTATAAATTTTTTAGCAGCTTCGGTCATAATAACTTGGATATCTGATCCAGCCTGAACCAGATGACTGATAAATCCAGCCACTTTATAGGCAGAAATTCCCCCAGAGATTCCAAAGAGTATCTTTTTATCCTTCCAGAACTGCGGTGGATAATAGATATTCATGAGGCCTCCTTAGACCACTTAATTTTGTCCTCAGCAACTTCTTTCAATGCGATAAAGAGTGGTTTGGTTGGTTGCTGAACTTCTATCAAAGGTTTAGCACCTTGATTAAGCTGCTTTGAACGTTTTGCCACTATTGTTGTTAAATAATAACGATTCTCAGTTTTCTTTACCAACTCATCAATGGAAAGCATATTTTCACTCCAGTCAATCTATTTTTACTCTTTTATCTCCCTTGGCTAAAGGAAATATTTGATTCCTGATTAAAAAACTTCCTAACTCTCCCAACCAGGGAAGAAAACCATAAAAGGTAGGATTTATATTAATAAAGCATAATATAGTACTCTTAGGCGGTATTCAAGCTATTTTATCTTAAAAACTATCTCATTCCGAGAAAAGCTTATGAGTTTCGTCATTATCCCAACGGATACGGCCGCGCTCGGCAATTATAATACCATGAAATTTTTTAACGGTTTCTTCGAG